>NZ_CP054705.1:3003802-3305704 GCF_016495725.1 Salicibibacter cibarius
CACATGCGCAATGATCGCGATATTGCGCAAGTCGTTACGAATAGTATTCACTATGCAGTTCTCTCCTTAGTCTAAGCATATATCTTTAACTTTTCGATTTTACCATATTGAGTGGGTTATCGGCAAAAGTAGGGATTGGGGTTGGGTGGTAAGTAAGGGGCAGGGCGGTTCACGACGGGTTTGGTCGCCATAAACCTATCATGGCGATCGAAAATGGGTTTACGATGCGAGTTCGGGATCCATGAACCGATCATGGTGACCGAAAACAGGTTTACGATGCGGGGTCGGGCTTCATGGACCCGTCATGACGACCGAAAACAGGTTTACGATGCGGGGTCGGGCTTCATGAACCCGTCATGGTGACCGAAATAGGATTTGCGATTCGGGTTCGAGCTTCATGAACCGATCATGATGACCGAAAACAGGTTTACGATGCGGGGTCGGGCTTCATGGACCCGTCATGACGACCGAAATGGGTCTTTGCGATTCGGGTTCGGACTTCATGAACCCGTCATGGTGACCGAAAACAAGTTTACGATGCGGGGTCGGGCTTCATGGACCCGTCATGGTGACCGAAATGGACTTTTGACAGGTCATTCAGGCTCCATGAAGTAACTCCGCGACAAAAAAGAAGAATTCTCTAAAATATCGCTTGTAAATATTGAATATTTAGTATAATATAATCATGAAAGGGAGTGTGTTATGAGAACTATAAAATATCGCACCGTGTCAAAAGAACTAAAATTTTTAAGACAGTTAAATGCGCGAATGACATTACCACCACATGAGAAAAGGTACTATTCAAATCTTGAGAAAGGATTTAAAGGCGAGCAAATATTCGATTCTTATGTCGAGAAACTTTCCAATGACTTTCTTGTGGTTAACGATTTATTGCTAAAACACAACTACACAACTTTTCAAATTGATTCGCTGATTATTTTTCAAGACATGCTCTATAATTTGAACGTAAAATATTATGAAGGCGATCATTACTTGGAAGGTAAAAATTGGCACAAAATTTCTGGTACTGAAATCAAGAACCCCTTGCTTCAGTTAGAACGAAGCGAATCTCTTCTGCGACAGTTGCTTCAATATCACAAATTCAACCACTACCCGATCGAATCCCTCCTCATTTTTGTCCATCCTGAATTTAACCTATACAATGCTTATCCTGAGCTTCCCGCAATTTTCCCTCCGCAACTTCAACGATTTTTGATCCATTTGAATGAAAAGCCATCGCAAACTAATCATAAGCATGAAAAACTTGCCAACCAATTAGTTTCTCTCCATCAATCTGACCCTCCTTTTTCTCAACTCCCTGAATATGAATACGAAGAAATCAAGAAAAGTTTACTGTGCAATCGGTGTTTCTCAAATATGTCCCATAAAGAGAGGAAATGGGTTATATGCCAAAAATGCGGCTCTGTCGAAGACGACCAAAAGGCGATTATGCGGGCAATTGAAGAATTCAAACTGCTTTTCCCGGAGCGAAAAATAACAACCAACGGTATAGAAGAATGGTGTGGAGGGGACATACCGAGTAAAAAAATCAGAAGAATCTTGTCCCAACAATATCAGCGTGTTGGGCATGGGAAATATTCATTTTACGTTGGGTGAATGAGTCATGGAGACTGAGGCGCGTTTCGTGCTCTATGACTCGCCATGGCGACCGAAAAGGGATTCGCGATGTGATTTCGGGCGCTATGGACCCGCCATGGCGACCGGAATGGGTCTTCCAGGGCGAGTTCGGGCGCCATAAACCCGTCATGAGGACCGAATTAAGTTTTGCGATTCGGATTCGGGCTTCATCAACCCGTCATGGTGACCGAAATAGGTTTTGCGATTCGGATTCGGGCTTCATCAACTCGTCATGACGACCGAAATAGGTTTTGCGATGTGATTTCGGGCACCATAAAGAATCCCTTGATCCCCTTGCGCGTTTTCTTTACACTAGACGAAGGAAAACGAAAAGCAGGTGAACTGATGCGAAAAATAAACTGGACCCTCTTATTCTTAGCCTTTCTTGCCACAGCGTCCATCTTGTCCTATGGCATTGCAGTGGCGGAACGAAGTATCTTAATCGCGATCATCGCGACCATCGTTCTGTATGCTTCGTTCAAAGGCGCGGCCATTTACCGTAAAAGAAAACCCGTGACCTAATCCCTTTTCCCAAGAAAACGAACAGCCCCCGCATCACCGCGCAAGGGGCTGTTCGTTTTTTTATTGATCAGCATTACACCTTTGGTAAATGTCTTCAAAGACGTTTTTTTCACCTGCAAGCATAGAACATGAATCTTTAAACAAGGTATCATGATCAAACAGAGGCGCACAACCGGCATCCGTTTCCGAAAGCAGAACCATTGCGCCTGCGTAGTCCCATGGTGACAAGCGCATATTTATATAAGCATCCAAACGTCCGGCAGCGATGTAAGCCAGTTCCAAGGAAGCAGCGCCGTAAGACCGGGTCGCGCGTACGTCCCTCACAATATTTGCGAACACTTCTTTCGTTGTCGCGTCTGCTCTGCCAACGAGCCAACGCGCGTTAAAACCGATGATTGCACGCGATAGATCCACCGGCCTTCGCGGGTGTAATTTTTTCCCGTTCAGGTATGCCCCCTCCCCTTGAACGGCACTAAACAATTCGTCGGCAATCAAATCATAGATCACACCGACTTTGCCCTCCCCTTCATAATGAATCCCAATCGAAATGGCGAAATTCATATACTGATGGACGTAATTCGTCGTCCCGTCGATCGGGTCGATATACCAAGTCACGACATTTTCGGGCGTTGATTTGTCATGCCTTCCTTCTTCGCCAACCACAAAGTGCGTGGGATATGTTTCTTTAATTTTTTTCGTTAACATACGTTGCACTGCAAAGTCATTCTCGGTCACAAGGTCATCCGCGTCTTCTTTCGTGTCAATATCCAGCTTCCGAATAGCGGGATCGTAAAGACGGTGGGCGGCCTCCGTTATAAATGCTATTGCTTGATCTTTCATCGCTGTCCAATCCACGGGATGACCCTCTCCTTCGATGTTCGCAAATGGCTATGGATAGTATCTCATATTTGCTGTTGATTTTAAAAGGGCTCGCACGCAAGACCATGCTACCCGTATCTATACATGTATGTATTATGTTCCCCTTCTTAGACTTCCATAAACAAGAAAAACGGGCAAATGCCCGCTTTCCGCCAAAACTCATGAATGCGCTTTTATTGTTACGCTTCTAAACGTATGAGCTCTTGTCTAAGTTGTTTCAAGCGTTGTTTTGTTTGAACTTTTTCTTCTTCATCATTGCCTTTCATTGCGTCGTGCAGCGTGACGAGTTCATAATCGATTTCCAGACGTAGCACCGGTATTCGTTCCTCAGCGTCAGTCCTCTTAAGCGCTTGGATGACTTGTTCCATCACACACACCCCTCTTTTTTTAAAGCCTCTGACAACCACAAGCAATGACATGATTAATTATTCTGATTTTGATTATTATATCATATGCACTCCATATTTCAAGCGTCCAGTTCATTTCATATAAAAAAATTCAATCACTGCTTTCGGTTTGATTCCTCGTCCCACAAGCGCTATCATAATGAGTAAAGGAGTTTTGCCAGATGGATCTTCCAACATTTACACACGATGAATTCAATGTCTTTCATATCGAAGGACTCGAACCGCGAATGGAAGCGATACGGGAAAAAATTCAGCCGAAATTCAAAGCGCTCGGTGAACCCCTGGCTGAGGAACTCAGCGATTTAACCGGCAACGACATGTTTTTGCACATCGCTAAACACGCTCGCCGAAAAACAAACCCGCCAACAGATACATGGCTCGCCGTTGCTCACGACAATCGCGGCTATAAAAAACATCCTCATTTTCAAGTCGGATTGTTTGATGATCATCTGTTCATTTGGCTTGCCTTTATTTACGAGCTTCCGAATAAAAAAGAAATCGCACAGCAATTGTTGGACCGCCAAGATGAGCTCGAGAAACTACCCGGCCATTACGCTGTGTCACTGGATCATACAAAGAAAAATGCACGTACATTGGAAGCGATGGGCTCCGAGGAATTGCACAAAAGCCTCGTGCGTTTTCGTGACGTGAAAAAGGGAGAGTTTTTGATCGGGCAACAAATTGCACGTGACAATCCTGTCTTGGAAAACGAAGACAAACTCTTTTCAACAATCATGGATACGTTTAAACGTGTACAACCGTTTTACAAACAAACCACCCAATTGCACACGTAAAAAAACAAGGCGAAAAAGCCTTGTTTTACGTGTGCCGGACGACGTCCTCCGGGTCTTTTTCCATGGCCAAGCGGACCGTTCGCCAACACGATTGCTCCGCTTGTTCATCATAATCCCGAAAATACGTCTTTTCCTCATTTTTTGCCGGCACCACTTCTTTAAATTTCTTATAAGCGTTTAGAAGTTCACCTGCTTTAACGCCTTCATTGTAGGCATTATCGACTTGTGTGAAAAAGTTCGCAACCGTTACAATCTCATCTTCCGTCCAATCGGTAGAAAATGGAATAGCTATTTCGTCTTTCATCGTAACACCACCTCGAAGCTATTATAGTTAGAAAATTTGGCTTTTCGTCAAGCTTTTTATGGTGAAAGCCTTAATTGCACTGTTGATTATACTTTCTTACCTGCTTAGAAAAACTTGGCTTCCACCAAGTCTTTATAGTGGAAACCTTAGTTTATCTTATACTTTAATCCTTTAACAAAGTTAAACATTCTTAAAGTGCAAAAAAAGGTGGCGTCCCGCCGCACGAGCGGCGATACACCACCTCTTAAGAACGCGCGTTGTTATTTTGACGCGCGTTTTTTCTTGCATGCTTCACAATTTCCGTATAACGTTGCCATCTTATCCGCTTTGAAATGTTCAATGGTGCAGTCACATTCGGAACAAACGATCATTGCCATACCATCGCACTCCCCTATGAAAACGTTTTATTAATGTGTATTTTTATAATATGATGTCACAATCAATTTGTCAATGACAAATTGTATAACACATTATGAAGGTTGGAGGGTTAGAAGTTAGATGCAGGAGTGGTCACCCCGGTCTCCGCGGGGCGGTTCATGGCGACTGAATTCGTTCGGGAATTACTATTTCGGGCGCCATGGAGGCCTCATGAAGACCGAATTTCCTCCGGAAATCCTTTTTCGGGCACCATAGGCAATTCATGGAGCCCGAACTCGATTCATAAAGCTATTTACGGTCTCCATGAAAGCGCCCGTTCAAAAACCCGCGCATCACCACACGGGCCTATATCATTCATTCTCCTGTTCAATTTCCGCGGGGTCGATAAAGTCATAGCCTTCGTCTTCGAGACCTAAAATAATATCTTCAAGGGCTTCGCTCGTCCACTCCCGATCATGCATCAGAAGATTGGCTCCATTTTGCAAGAGCTCTGTTTCCACCATAATTTCCGACAGGGCATCGGGATCGGTATATTCTTCTTCCCAATCAAATCCGTAGGTCCAATTCATCCCTACCATCTCTTCTTCTTCCACGACCTCCCAGCTGCGATCGGTATTTGCTCCGTGAGGCGCCCGGAAAAAGTCCGGTCTTTCCCCGGTGATCCGTTCGATTTCATCGTTCAAATCGACGATTTCATCTTCTACCTCTTCCTCGGAGATTTCCTGTAAATTTGCATGGGTCATGGTATGGTTTCCGATTTCATGTCCATGCTCAATAATCTCAAGGAGTTGTTCTTCTCCCTCTTCATCATCAATAAAATGATGATTGATGAAAAAAATTGCAGTCACATCAAGGTCTTCAAGCGTTTCCGCCATCTCAACCCCGTGTTCATCCGGTGCATCATCGATAGTAATCAAGACCGCTTCTTCTTCGGCATCATCAATGGGTTCCAACGCCCAGTTATTTTCATTAAGCGTGTACGCCGGTTCAGGTTCTTCTTCCATATGTTCCTCATTCTCTTCGGAAGGCTCATTGGAGGGCTCATTTTCTTCCCCTTCTTCCGATTCGTTTTCCTCTTCAACAACCGTGTTCTCTTCCTCTTCGGCTTCTTCCACGCTTACGTCTTCTTCCGTTTGTTGGCATGCCGCGAGCACGAGCGTTACTGCCAACAAACAAGGCTTTGCTTTAGACAAACGCAATTCAAAATTCCCCCAACTTATGTATTCATGACCCTCATTTAATATTACATTTTTCTACAAAAGTTGCAATATATTTTCAAAGATTGATTGCTTTTCTTTCTGTGACTTTAATTCTTTATCTTTGTGTTTTCTTTTCTATTACAGTTTCTTTACCTTTCCCCCTCGCTTTCATTTCCATGATATCATCGATTCAAAGATGATTACGCCTGAAAAAAGGTCGTGAGAGAATATGACAGCTAAAAAGACGGTTTTTATAGCCATCATCTTTGCCATTATTACAATTTCCTCTTCATGCAACAACTCAGACGACGTACATACATTTGAAGCAGTCGCTACCACCGAAGAACCTCAAGCATTGTTATTCATTGATGAAAATCAACCCGCCATTGAACGCCCTTATTATGATGCATTGATTGATTTTCAAAATAAAAGTGATGAAAAGACGGACGTCACCATTATTCGAGAGGAAGAGGCCGCGTCTAACCAATGTGAAGTGGAGGAATTTCCCACGCTTATGTTAATCCACGATGATGAATTTGTCGCGGTTGTCAGTGGCGAACAATCGATGGAGCAACTCGTCACACTCTTACAGGACAATTTCAACGAACGCTAAAACACCGGTGCTGCTATCCAGCACCGGTGTTTTCGGTTTGTTTACATTGAATGAATTGGTGTTCCTAACGCCACTTCCGCTGCTTCCATCGTAATCTCTCCGAGGGTCGGGTGGGCATGAATAGTCATCGCGACATCTTCCGCGGTCATGCCGGCTTCAATGGCAAGCCCGACTTCGGCGATCATGTCAGAGGCACTGGGGCCAGCGATTTGAGCGCCAATGACCAAACCATCATCCTTGCGTGTAACAAGTTTCATAAACCCGTCAGTATCATTAAGAGAGAGAGCCCGTCCGTTGGCCTGGAACGGAAACTTCGATGTTTTCGCTTCAAAGCCCGCTTCTTTTGCTTCATCTTCCGTATAACCGACAGCTGCCAACTCCGGCTCCGAGAAAGCAACGAGGGGAATGCCGAGATAATCAATGGCAGACGCTTCTCCGGAAATGACTTCAGCTGCAATTTTTCCTTCGTAAGACGCTTTGTGCGCAAGCGGCGGACCATCGGTGATGTCACCGATCGCGAATATGTTGGACACGCTCGTGCGCGCTTCCTTGTCGGTTTGAATGAGTCCTTTATCGTCCATTTCAACGCCGATTTGCTCGAGGCCAAGCTCTTCCGTATTCGGTTTGCGTCCAACGCTTACGAGCACATAATCGGCATCGATTTTTTGTTCTTCACCTTTAACATCGGCCGTTACTGTCACGCCGTCATCTTTTTCTTCCACACCACTGGCCATTGCTTGTGTGTAGAACGTGACGCCTTTATTTTTCAAACGGCGTTGAACGAGTTGGGACATTTGCTTCTCAAACCCGCCGAGGATTCGTTTTTCTCCCTCGAGAACGGTCACTTCCGTTCCGAAATTGGCATAGGCGCCTGCCAACTCAATGCCGATATAGCCGCCGCCGATGACGACGAGTTTTTCCGGGATATCCTCCAATGCCAACGCGCCCGAGGAATCGATCACCCGATCGCTATATTTAAAATTGGGCAACTCAATCGGCTGAGAGCCTGTAGCGATGATACAGTTTTTAAACTTGTAAGATTGTCCGCTGTTATTCTCGCTTGAAACACGCACAGTGTCCTTGTCGGAGAGGTAAGCTTCTCCCTGCACAACGTTCACTTTGTTTCCCTTCAACAAGCTTTGGACACCGCCCGTCAATTTTTGGACAACGCCGCTTTTCCATTCTTGAACTTTGGAAAAATCAACGGAGACGTTTTCCGCCTTAATGCCGAGTTCATCATTTCCTTGCGCTTTTTCGTAACTGTGCCCGGCCTCAATTAAAGCTTTTGACGGGATGCAGCCAACGTTTAGGCAAACGCCTCCCAAGTTCCCTTTTTCCACGATGGTGACGGACTGTCCGAGTTGGGCGGCACGAATCGCCGCCACGTATCCCCCGGGACCGGACCCGATGATAATCGTATCCACTTCTTCTGCCAGATCTCCTACAACCATTGTTTTACCCCTCCATCATTATTAATTCCGGATCGTTAAGCAAACGTTTCACATGATTTAACGCTTGCTGTGCAGTCACCCCATCAATCAGGCGGTGATCATAACTTAACGATAACGCAAGCATCGGGCGAACGACAACTTCCCCGTCTCGGACGACTGCTTTTTCCTCGATACGGCCAATCCCGAGAATCGCGACTTCCGGATGATTGATAACCGGCGTGAAAAAAGCCCCATTGGCCGAGCCGACATTGGAAATCGTACTCGTTCCGCCTTGCATATCCGTGCTCGCTAATTTTCCGTCTTTTGCTTTTTGGGCAAGTTCATTAATCTCATCGGCGAGCATGAAAATTGATTTGCGATCCGCTTGTCCAACAACCGGGACCATTAGCCCTCGATCGGTGTCTGCGGCAATGCCGACATTGAAATCCTTTTTGTAAACAATTTCTTCGTTTTCATCGTCAATGGAGGCGTTTAGCACCGGGTATTCCCTTAACGCGGATGTGTATGCTTTTACGACATACGGCAAGTACGTAAGCTTAATGTCTTTTTCAGCCGCCACCGGCTTAAATCGTTTCCGGTTTGCCACGAGCGCACTTACTTCCACTTCATCCATGTGCGTGACGTGCGGCGCGGTACGCTTGCTGTGCACCATCGCGTTCGCAATTGTTTTGCGTATGCCTTTAAGCGGCACGCGTTCTTCCGATACATCGGCTGCTGCTTTCGGTGCGGCTTCTTTTTCTTCCGCCGGTTTCTCCGCTTGTTCTCCCGCTTCAGAATCTCCGCTCATGAAGGCATCGACGTCGTCTTTTAAGACTCGCCCGTTTCTGCCCGTTCCTTTTACGTCTATGATGTTTACGTTTTGTTCGCGGGCGTATTTACGGACCGAGGGCATGGCAATGACCCGTTTATTGTCCTCGTCGCTGTCTTCCTGTTGCCCTTCGTCTTTTTTGTCTTCTTTTTCAGCGGCTTCTTCTTCTTTCTTTTCATCGTCCGATTTACTTTCAGCCGCGGACGGCTCGTCCTCGTTGTTATCTTCCTCTTCAGGTCCGCTGCCGTCATCGATCGTGATAATAACGTCTCCGACCGTTACAGTGGTGTTTTCTTCTACTTTCACATCTAAAATCGTTCCGTCTACCGGAGAAGGAATTTCGACGACGGCTTTGTCATTTTGCACTTCACAGAGAACATCATCTTCTTCGACTTTGTCCCCTTTTTTCACAAACCATGTGACGATCTCGCCTTCATGAATCCCCTCCCCAATATCTGGGAGTTCAAATTTATAAGCCACTCACAAGGACCTCCTTTTCAATGATCACTCGGCGCCTCAAGCATTGTTTTTCTAAAAATCGATCGTTGCTTTCGCTTTTTCGACAATATCATTGTGATCCGGCAACCAAACATCTTCATCGGATGCAAACGGATAGACAGTGTCCGGAGCTGTCACTCGTGCCACCGGCGCTTCCAAATGCAAAATGGCACGTTCACTGATTTCTGCGGAAATGCCGGCTGCAACCCCTGCTTGCCGTTGCGCTTCCTGGATGACGACCGCGCGGTTCGTCTTTTTCACCGACTCGATGATCGTATCAAGGTCCACGGGGCTTACCGTCCGCAAGTCAATGACTTCCGCTTCAATGTTTTCTTCGCTCAACTGTTCAGCCGCTTTCAGGGCGGAATGAACCATCGCGCCGTAAGCGATGAGCGTAATGTCGTTGCCTTCCCGCTTGATATCGGCTTTATCAAGATCGATCGTATACCCTTCTTCAGGAACCTCTCCTTTTAAGGAACGATAGAGCTTCATATGCTCCAAGTAAAAAACAGGATCATCGGAGCGGATACTGGAAATGAGCAATCCTTTTGCATCATACGGTGTTGACGGGACGACTACCCGTATGCCAGGGGTTTGCGCCATCAACCCTTCCAGGCTGTCCGGATGCAATTCGGGCGTTTTCACACCCCCGCCGAACGGCGCCCGTACCGTAATAGGACTATTGTAATACCCGCCAGTGCGATAATGCATCCGTGACATTTGCCCGGCGAGGCCGTCCATGACTTCAAAAATAAAGCCGATAAACTGAATTTCCATAATCGGCCGGAAACCGGTGACACCCAATCCAATGGCGAGGCCGCCGATACCGGATTCTGCAAGCGGCGTGTCAAAAACACGGTCTTCGCCGAATTCTTTTTGCAAGCCTTCCGTTGCCCGGAATACACCGCCATAATAGCCGACATCTTCACCGAAAAGAAGAACGTCTTCATCATTTTTCAATTCCGTGCGCATGGCATCTGTTATTGCCTGTATCATCGTCATTTCTGCCATTATTTATTCGACTCCTTCGCACGATACTCCTCCAATTGTTCCTGAAGGTTATTCGGTAGTTCATTTCCCATAATTTCGATTAACTCGCTCACTTTTTGACGAGGCGTTTCTTCCACTTCTTTCATCGCGGCTTTCACATCCGCTTTTGCTTGGTCGACAATTTCACTTTCTTTCTCTTCGGACCAGAGGTCTTTCTCCTCTAAGTACTTGCGAAATCTCACGAGCGGATCTCGTTTTTCCCATTCGTCATCCTCTTCGGACGTTCGGTAACGAGTAGGGTCGTCCCCGGAAAGCGAATGGGGGCCGTAGCGATAACAAAGCGTCTCAATCAAAGTAGGACCATTCCCGTCAACGGCGTTTTGCCTTGCTTTTTGCGTTGCCGCATAGACAGCGAGCGCGTCCATTCCGTCGACTTGGATGCCTTCAATTCCGGCAGCAACCGCTTTTTGCGCGATCGTATCCGCTGCTGACTGTTCATCGGCGGGCACGGAAATGGCGTACTGGTTGTTTTGCACAACAAAGATCGCGGGAACATGAAACGCCCCCGCAAAGTTCATTCCTTCATAGAAATCCCCTTGCGAAGCTCCGCCATCCCCCGTGTAGGTAATGACGGCTTGCGATTTACCTTTCTTTTTCAAACCTAATGCAATCCCGGCCGTTTGTACGATCTGGGCACCGATGATGATTTGCGGAACGAGCGCATTGACCCCTTCCGGCATTTGCCCTCCTTTGTAATGGCCTTTGGAGAACAAATAGGATTGCCAAAGCGGAAACCCGTGCCAAAGCAATTGCGGGATGTCCCGATAGCCGGGGGCAATCCAGTCCTCTTTGTCGATGGCATAATGAGAGCCGATCATGGAAGCTTCCTGGCCGGCCACAGGCGCGTAAAAGCCAAGACGCCCTTGACGTCCCAACGAGACAGCCCGTTGATCGAGAATCCTCGTATACACCATTCGATACATGATGTCTTGCAACTGTTCATCGGATAAATCGGGTTTTTCATCCTCGTTAACCACTTTTCCGTTTTCATCCAGAATTTGCAACATTTCATACTTATGTTTAGCCACAATGGCTCACCTCTTCTTTCCTTTCGTACTGCTAAGCGCCAAAATTTCCCCTTTACGGATCCGTCCCCTGCCTAAATGTCGATTTACAAATAAGTTACCCGAATGAGCCTTTTTTCAATCTTGTTTTCAGGCCTCTTTTTCTGTTTTACTATTAAGCCTGAAAAAACTAATACAATGATTCTAAATTAAGTTTACCTCACTAGCATTTCAGCCGTCAAACCATATGTTTAACTATTTCTGTTTATTATAAATCATTCTATCTGTTATATATCAAAATAGAGATTTCGTGAGATAAGAGTGTAACAGACCTCGCTTTTTCAATCGTGCCCCAATCCCGCGAATCGATAAAATTCTTCTTTTCGGTCGTTAAATGTGACCGTTTGTTCGTTGAACGTTTCTTTATGGCGATCAACGGTCTCATATGTATCGTTAATGGTGTCCACGTGCGCTTCCAAATCCTCAAACGCCAAATCCTCATCCACGAGCATCTCATAAAGCTCCCGGTCCAACCGTAGCCCTTCCATGTATGCCTCATATAGATCACTGTGCGCTTCATACCGCTGTTCCATAACACCGATCACGGACTCTGCCTTTTCCCGTGCTTCCTCATCGTCAATCTCCCGGACATGAACGGCTCCTTCTTCAACTTCTTGATATGCCCGGGAAAGACTTTTTCTTTCCGTATTCATGCGCTCTTCCCGTTCATCAACGTAGGCAGTTGCTTCATTGGCGAGGGTTCCTATATCATCCATCTCCGCTAGGCCTAATTCGATCATTTCCTCAAATCGTTCTTTTTCCGCTTCTTCCGCGGCAACAATAGCCTCTTGTTGCTCTACAAACGGTTCTTCCAACTCCACCGCTTCTTCCAAATGCATTTGCAGGCTTTGCTCCGGTGCATGACAGGCCGATAATGCCAAAAGCATCGAAACCCCTAGCCCGCACACAATGGTGTGAACCTTTGTTTTCACGACCCAACCTCCTCACATCGAATCAGTCGCGTTCGTTGTTATCATATAGTATTTGGAAAACGCTTGCAAAAACGGAGCCCGCATTCTTTATCAAAAATTTGGGTGTTTAACCAAACAATATGGATTATTTTGCATAAAGTGTAGCGTAAGCGCTCATAAAGCGCAGGAGCGTAAACATTAAAGGAGGGGTTTCTCCATGTCATTTGGTTACGGCGGATTCGGCGGAATGGGCTACGGTGGCTACGGCGGATTTTGCCAAGGCGGCTACGGCGGTCAACGCGGTGGCGGATTCGCGCTCATCGTTGTCCTCTTCATCCTGCTCATTATCGTAGGGGCTGCGTACACGCCCGTAAAAAAATAGTAACATTAGAAAACTTGGCTTTTCGCCAAGCTTTTATGGCGAAAAGCCTTAGTTGCACTTATGTAGGTAAGAAAATTGATTTATACTTTCCTACCTATCATGAAAAAACGGCACTTTGCACGGGGAGCAGAGTGCCGTTGTCATGCATGCCATGACTTTTTTTACTTTTGTTGAATTTGTACTTCTGCTATAATAAAGGAGAAATAACCGTTGCAATATCAACAAACGAGCACTTGTTTTTACAGCTTTTAAAATCCGCGCATGCCTCATTAACATATTAGAAAAAAGTCATCAAAAGGAGGCGCAACAATTTGATTACGATGAAAGACATTGTGCGCGAGGGAAACCCGGTGCTTCGGGAAGTCTCTCAATCTGTAAACATTCCGCCATCGAAAGAGGACCGTGAATTGTTGCAGAAGATGTTGGATTTTCTCATCAACAGCCAAGACCCTGACATCGCTGAAAAATATGATCTTCGGCCGGGCAGCGGTTTAGCAGCTCCACAATTAGGGGTGCCAAAACGGATGTTTGCCATGCATGTGACCGATGACCGCGAACGTTTGCATAGCTATGGGTTCTTCAACCCTCGTATCATTAGCCACTCCATGGAGGAAACCCACCTAGAAAATGGTGAGGGATGCCTCTCCGTTGATCGAGAAGTGGAAGGCATCGTGCCCAGGTACGCACGCTTGAAACTGCAAGCACGGACACTGGAGGATGAGGAAGTGGTTTTAAGGTTCAGAGGGTTGCCCGCGATCGTCGCCCAACATGAGATCGACCATTTGAACGGCGTCATGTTTTATGACCGCATTGAAGATTACACCGGCCCGTACAAAAAAACAGCACCTACCATTTAGAAAGGCTTGACTCATCGCCAGGATGGCGATAGTCAAAGTCTTGCTTGTTCTATCGTCCGAACAATTTGTATTTTCTGATAGCGTTAAAAAAGAAGGAGCCACTTTGCCCCTTCTTTTCAGGCATCACGTTAAAAGTCCCAGCTTTTTCAACCCGTTGGCAATCCCATCATCATGAACAGCCGTTGTTGTAAAATCTGCAGCTTCTTTCGCTTCTTTCATCCCATTTCCCATTGCTACCCCTGTACCTGCAAACTCGAGCATTTCAATATCATTGAGCGCGTCACCGAACGCGAATGTATCCTTTATATCCACGTGCAGAATATCTGCGGCTTTTTGCACCCCTTTAGCTTTAGACCCGGCAACCGGCAAGACATCTACCGAAAAATCATGCCAACGCACAAAATCAAAATCCTGATATTTGTCATACGTAAAAGCTTCGTGCTCGGCCGCGAACAATAACGCCTGATAAATATCCCCTTGTCGCGGATGAATGCTAATCGACGGATACGGCATTTTAAGTTCCCCTAAACATTGAGTAATTCTAGGGTTATCTTTCACATCCGTCAGCGCGCTTTTATGATCCATAAACACCATCACATGTTGCTCTTTCAAAGCATCTTCATGTAGTTGTTCCAATGCTCGTTGTTGGAGTGATCTGGCTAAGACAATCTCCCCATTCACCACCACATAAGAACCGTTAAAACTGACGAAGGTATCAATAGCCAACTCTTTTCTCAATTGCTCAAACATGAACGGCGCTCTTCCTGTCGCAATCGCTACTTCATGGCCCCTTTCCTTTAAAGCGCGAATCGCTTTTTTCGCGGTAGCGGGAATCTTTTTGCTATCATCATACAGCGTTCCATCGATGTCAAAAAAGACCATTTTTTTCGTCATGCGGCTTTCTCCTTCTCCTTTTTATCTATCCTTATTATGACTGAACTTTCGTTTCTTGAAAAGCATAGGTTGCCTTCCATAAATTTACTGGCACATTTCGGGGGAATTCTACACAAAATAAAGCAAAGACTATTTTTTGATGCGTTGCACGTTACATGGGAATAATGATTAGGAGGGATAAAAGATGCTGAAAAAATTAAAAGAAAAGTTGCGCAAACGGTATCGCTCTCTTCTTCCCAAGCACCGGTCCATTCGCACGTAACGGCATGTCACATGGAAATCCTTAGCAATTGTTTGCTTTCTTTAAAAAAGTAAGCTATACTGGAAGAACTGGAATCAGCGTCGGCAACATGCATAAGCCCTCCCGCCATCATGAATCTCGGCCAAGCATATTCATGATGGCAAGCGAGAATGCATGTTCAGAACGTTGATAAAGACGGAACGTAGATATAAAATCGGGTTGAGTCCGATTGTTAAACACATGTCTATATAATGAATGCATTCGTTACTCATACCATGAGAACGATGCTTTTCGTCTGCCTATAAAAACGATTGCACGAAGGAGTGATTTTCCGTGATTTTTAAAGTATTGTACCAACAAAATTATGATGAGATGCCAGTGCGCGAAAAAACCGAAACGCTTTTTATTGAAGGAGACTCAAAACAAGATGTGAGAAAAAAGCTTGCCGAAGACCATATTAATATTGAATTAGTTCAGCCATTATCGGATGCGCATCTTGAATATGAACAAAAAAGCGAAGATTTTAAGGTGGAAAAACGATAAATGAAACAGTTACAAAATGACCAAGTTGCTGTTTTTGCCCTTGGAGGGCTTGGCGAAATCGGCAAGAATACGTATGCGATCGAATACAAAGATGAAATTATCGTTATTGATGCAGGAATCATGTTTCCGGAAGATGAATTGCTCGGCATTGATTACGTGATCCCCGATTACACGTATTTATCTCGAAATGAGGAAAAAATTAAAGGTGTTTTTATTACCCATGGCCATGAAGACCATATCGGTGGCATCCCTTATTTGTTACGGGAAGTGAACGTTCCCATCTATGGAGGGAAATTGGCGATTGGCCTCTTGCGCGGGAAACTGGAAGAGCATGGCTTGCTGCGCAAGACGACACTGAAAGAATTGGAAGAAGACGATGTCATTACATTCAAACACACATCGATTTCTTTATTCCGAACGACCCACAGCATTCCCGATTCGTTAGGCGTTGTTGTGCACACCCCTGAAGGAAACATCGTGCACACCGGGGACTTTAAATTTGATTTCACCCCGGTCGGGGAACCGGCAAATCTAACGAAAATGGCGAAAATCGGGGAAGAAGGCGTGCTATGCCTTTTGTCTGACAGCACAAACAGTGAAGTGCCCGAATTTACGATGCCGGAACGAAAAGTCGGCGAAAGCATCGACCATATTTTCAGGGAAGAAGACGGGCGCATTATTTTCGCTACGTTCGCGTCCAACATCCACCGGCTGCAGCAAGTCGTGGAATCAGCGGTCACGTACGGAAGAAAAATTGCTGTCTTTGGCCGCAGCATGGAATCGGCGATCACGATCGGGCAAGAGCTCGGGTATATTCGCGCGCCGAAAGATACATTTGTGGACAACAGCCAAATCAACCGTTTGCCTGACAATGAATTAACTATCCTTTGTACAGGCAGTCAAGGCGAACCAATGGCAGCACTTTCAAGAATTGCCCATGGTACCCACCGGCAAATTCAAATTATCCCTGGGGATACGGTCGTATTTTCCAGCTCTCCGATCCCCGGAAACGCCTTAAGCGTCAACAAAATTATTAACCAATTGTTCCGTGCCGGGGCGAATGTCATCCACGGTCCGTTAAACGATATCCATACATCGGGACACGGCGGCCAGCAAGAGCAAAAGCTTATGCTTCGTCTCATGAAGCCGAAGTACTTTCTCCCGATTCACGGGGAATACCGCATGCTCGTCAATCACAAAAAGTTGGGCGTTGATTGCGACATCCCGGAAGACCACATTTTTCTTATGGAGATTGGTGAAGTACTCGCTTTGCGCAGTAATGAAGCGAAAAAAGTCGGCAAAGTGCCATCCGGAACCGTATACGTCGACGGAAGCGGCATCGGGGACATCGGGAACATCGTCTTACGTGACCGTCGCATTCTTTCGGAAGAAGGGCTCGTCGTCGTGGTCGTCAGCATCGACATGAAAAACTTTAAAGTGGCCGCGGGACCGGATATCATCTCCAGAGGATTCGTCTATATGCGAGAGTCTAGCCATCTTATCCATGATGCACAGAAAATATTGGAAAAGCACATTGAAGAATTAATGAGGAAAAAGACGAGCCAATGGTCCGAAATCAAAAATGAAATCATCGAATTGCTCAACCCATTCCTCTATGAAAAAACAAAACGCAAGCCAATGATTTTGCCGATCATCATGGAAGTGTAAGTTTTTTTGGCAAGTGCTCCAGTCTAATGGGAGCCTTGCTTTTTTTTGTCTTTTGTATTTTTCAGGAAGCCCTTAGCCCACACATTTTTTCACTTCAGCAAGATTTGACAATATGTTATACTAAGCCCCGAGTGACAGATACGCATCCAATCCCATTTCAGACAAGGAGTGATCGCAATGGACGATTTATTAACCAATCCATACGTCACCACTATATTTATGATTGTTGGGCAACTTTTGTTGGCTATTGTCGGCTATTTCATCTTCCGAGCCATCGGAGGATCGCTCATTACCCGGACGTTTCAGCGGATGAAAGAAAAACGTAAAATGAACAACAACCGGGCACAAACGCTTGAAAAATTAGCCATGAATGTATTTTCATATACATTGCTATTCATCGTCATCGTCATCGTGATCGATATCTTCGGTCTCCCCATCGGACCGATTCTCGCGAGCGCCGGTGTCATCGGCCTTGCCATCGGCTTTGGTGCACAAGGGCTCGTCAGTGATGTCGTTACAGGTTTTTTCCTTTTATTGGAAAAACAAATTGACGTCGAAGACTATGTAACGGTCATTGATTTGGATGGCATCGTCGAAGAAGTCGGTTTACGGACGACACGCATACGCGCGTGGGACGGCACGCTTCATTTTATCCCCAATCGTGAAATCACGAGCGTAAGCAACCATTCCCGCGGAAACATGGAAGCGATGGTGGATGTCGGAATTTCCTTTAATGAGAATATCAGTGAAACGATGAAAGTCTTGCAAGACGCCATGAATCGTTTGGCCGAAGAAGAAGACGGTATTCTTGAAGGTCCGGACGTGCTCGGTGTCGGCTCCATCGATGAATACGATGTGAAAATTCGAATTCTCGCCTACACAGGGAACTTGCAACAGTGGGGCATCCAACGGAAAATACTCCAGGCAAGCAAAGAAGCGCTTGACGAAGCCGGTATCGAGATTCCGGTACCGCAGCAAGTGTATATACAGGAAAAAAATAACGGTTAACGGACATCAGGAAGATAGCCTTACGGGCTATCTTTTTTTTCATGCAAGTGATGGACACGTGTGGGTTATTTTCCCGATCCAAGCGCCGGGCTTGCGGCAAGCGTAATATCGGACAGTTTTGCTAGAGAAAGGCATGAGTGTCCGATCTAAAATCTGGGCGACTGCTGGAAGCAGAACGATAAAGGACTGCATATGGCCGATTGACACAGGGTTCGAGTATTTGCTCGATTTGTCCCGCTGTTTGAAAGTCATACTACCGCGATCCCCGTTTGGTTATTTATAGAGAAAGGACTTTTGAAACGTATCGCTAGCGGGATCAAATGATTTATCCCCTTTAGCTGATAAATCATTTGTTTTGAAAATGGAAGATCGGACACAAAAAGCGATGTGTACGAGACAACTCTCATGCTCATTCTTTTCTTTTTTGACAATCCCCTGATCGCCCTCGTAATGGCTGTCTCCATTTTTTTGACGCTTAGGGTGGCCACGGTTATCAAACGATAAATGATCTTGCCGCTTGTGGTCGGAGGTGTTTTTCACGACAGGTTGTTACATCCTGGGGCTACTGATTTATTTTTTCGATTTCGATTGCAACCTTCTTGTTGGATTATTTATAATGGAGCAGTGTGCTTAGAAAACGCGGGGCGTTTTTCCCGCAGAAAAGAGTGCTGCTTATGCCATTATTAAAAACGAAACATTGGTTTATCGCGATGAGCTTTTTTATCTTGTTTATGCTGTTATCTATTTTTTCCTTCCGAGATGATTGGTCGACGCTTGATCAAGCCGTAAGCATCTGGGTTACCGAAACCGTCTCGCCATTTGTCGTTACGTTGATGGACATCCTCACAATGATGGGATCGAGCGAGTTTGTCCTTGTCATCACGCTCATTATTGCTGTTATTTTATTGTGGCGCAAACGATGGCAACTTAGTGTTTTTTTATTGTCGCTTACGTTTGGAGGATTGGCGTTAAATTTTTTCCTTAAAATTTTGTTTCAACGGGAAAGGCCCGGGGAGATGAGTGTGATTGAAGCCTTCGGGCAATCGATTGAAATCGCCTCTTACAGTTTTCCGAGCGGCCATACGATGAGAAGCACGATTTTATTCCTGTTTGCGATCTATATGTGCTATCGTTTGATGAGTAAAAACGTGGGCAGAGTGTGGGGTGTTGTGCTTTTTGCTGCGTTGATCATCATTGTCGCTATTAGCCGAGTCGTTGTGGGCGCCCATTTCCCTTCCGATATTTTGGCAGGCGTCGCTATTTCCATTGTCTGGTTTTATGTGTGCTTGGCGATCCTCCGCTTCCTATTGAAACGTATGCCCACTGCTCGAGTAGATGTATGAAAAAGAGGAGCTCCGAGGATGCGCTCATGCTTTTTTGGGGCGCTATGAACGTGTCGTAGTGCCCGAATTTAAGCGAAGCAGGGCTTTTCGGGCATCATGAACACGGCTTGGTGACCGAAACCTTGCGATTCCTTCGGTTTCAGGCGCCATGAACCCTCCATAGTGACTGTAATTGAGCGAGCCCTTCGGTTTCGGGCATCATAAACGCCTCATGGTGACCGTCATCGAGCGGGCCCTTCGGTTTCGGGCATCATAAATCCTCCATGGCGACCGAACCGCATCCTTGCTCTAGAATGATCATTCAATCAATCTCCCGGCGGCGCGTCACTAATCACTCCATTTACGCCGAACGCTTGCATTTGTTTTACGTCGGATTTACGTGTCACGGCATAGGGAAAAACGCTTACACCTTGCTTTTGCCAACGCTCGACATCGTTATTTTGTAAAATACTTGCATGGGGGTGGAGCGAGTGAACGTCAAATGGTGAAAAAAGACGAAGATAGCCCTCCATATTAACGGGGCGAAAATTCAAAAGTAACCCGATCTTCACCGCCGCATTCCATTCTTTTAATCGATATAAACATGCATGGTCAAAGGATGAAACGATCGTGTTCTCCACGCGATTATGGTTCACCAGCGTATCGCTTACCTTTTTTTCGATTCTTTCATAAGCGTACGGAATGTTTTTGATTTCTACGTTCAGCAACACATTCGCGGGAATCCACGCCAATACGTCATCCAACAGCGGGACACGCTGCTCCCCGCGATCGTTTTCGCTAAACCAGGCGCCCGCGTCCAGTTCGGCCAGCTCGGGAACAGTCATTTCTCGAACCCACCCTGTTCCATCCGTTGTCCGCCCGACATGTTCATCATGCATGACGATCAATTCTCCGTCTTTTGACACGTGAACATCCAATTCAATGCCCGCGGCCCCGTTTTCAATCGCGCGTTCAAAAGCAGCAAACGTGTTTTCGGGTGCTTCACCCGAAAAACCTCGGTGTGCGATCCATTTCATTTCATCTCATCTGCCAAATAACGAATGATGTGATCAACGGCGATAGGGATCGCGGCTTCATCGGGATTAAGCTTTGGGTCATGCAACCCCTTGTCGCTATCGACCCCTAGCCAAAACATGAATCCCGGTATTTTATCAAGAAAAAAACCAAAGTCCTCACCCGTCATCGCCATATCCGCCTCCCTAAAATTCACATCCGGAGATCTTTCGGAAAACGCCATAAAGGACGCCACTTTTTCACTGTTCCATACCTGTTTATATTGCGACCCCCATTCCACGTCCACGTCACAATCGAAACTTGCCGCAATGCCCGCGCCGATATTACGCACGTGTTTCTGAACGAGATTCATCGCTTCCGCCGACAGTGTCCGTATCGTTCCTTCCGTGTCCGCCCGTTCGGCGATAATGTTTTCTTTTGTTCCGCTCTCGATTTTTCCAATCGTAATAACCGCGCTATCCAACGGATCAATTCTGCGCGCGACGACGGATTGGATTTGGGTGACGAGGTGGCTGGCAGCTACGACCATGTCATTGGCTTGATGAGGATAAGCGGCATGGCCACCGCGCCCGCGCAGGTGAACCATAAATTCGGCAGTGTTCGCGAATAAAAGCCCTTTCTTCGTCGTCATCGTTCCAACGGGTTCATTCGGGGCAATGTGAAGGGCAAACATCCAGTCCGGTTGCCATTCTTGAAAAAGATCGGTATTCAACATTGGTTCCGCGCCGCCCGGCCCTTCTTCCGCAGGTTGAAAAACAAACAGGAGGTTGTCTCTCGGCTGATTCTCCGCGTAGTGGGAAAGGATGCCAACGGCGATCGTCATGTGCAGATCATGCCCACACGCATGCATTTTTCCATCGTATCGCGAGGCAAACGTAAGCCCTGTTTCTTCTTTGATCGGCAGCCCGTCCATATCCGTTCGATAACCAATCGTCTGCGTTGCCGCATAACCTTCAACGAAAACAAGAATCCCCGTCTGCCATGTTTTCACCCTAAAATGGCCGTTCTTCATTTCGCCTATCTTATCGAGCAAATAGCGCTGGGTTTTATATTCTTCAAATCCCAATTCAGGATGTTGATGTAAATGGCGGCGAATGGCGTACAACTCTTCTGTCGTGTACATAGTTATCCCTCGATTCCGTATTGTAGAAAAAGCTCCCTGCTCGTGTGAACAAGCAAGGAGCCGGCATTTATTCGTCTTTTAACTTCCGCAGTTCCGTTTTAATTTCCGTTTTTCCGCGTGTGCCTTCATCAATATCCTTGATGACACGCGCCGGCGTTCCAGCCACTACTTTGTTTTCAGGCACGTCTTCGGTCACGACCGCGCCTGCAGCGACGACGGAGCCTTTCCCGACGGTCACTCCTTCGAGAACGACAACGTTTGCGCCAAGCACGACGTCATCTTCGATGATGACCGGGGTCGCCGATGGAGGCTCAATCACCCCTGCCAACACGGAGCCGGCGCCGATATGGCAGTTTTTGCCGACTGTTGCGCGTCCGCCAAGCACGGCATTCATATCTATCATCGTATTTTCACCGACGACAGATCCGATATTAATCATTGCACCCATCATGATAATGGCGTTTTGTCCAATTTTCACGCGATCGCGAATCACTGCACCCGGTTCGATACGGGCAGGGATGTCTTTTTGGTCGACGAGCGGGACCGCGGAGTTGCGGCGATCATTTTCAACGACGTAGTCCTCTATTTTTTCATGATCAAGCATGTCTTTAATGTCGCCCCATTCCCCGAAAAGCACCGCGGCATCTCCAAACGGGAACACTTTTGTATTCGCTCCGAAATCAAGGGCAGAAATGTCCCCTTTGATGTGTACCTTTACAGGGGTTGATTTTTCACTATCCGAGATAAATTGAATAATCTCGTTTCCATCCATCATTTCCATGTTGGTCTCCTCCTCGTCTTTTGTCCGTTAAGCTCACATCTTACAGAATACCATAGTCTCTCGTTCGACAAAAGCAAAACCTCTGACGTCTCTGTTGATTAAGATGGGTCTCTGTGTTTGTATAAATCGGGCATCGGTATCGCGATTTCTACGTTCTCTTCTTCCAATATCTCCAGGATTCGCATATTGAAATACTCTTTTACTTTCAACCACTCTGTCCAAGGGGTAGCGTTCGTAAAGTAATAAACCAACATTTCCATTCCATACTCTTCAAATTCTCTTACGTAAACTTCAATTTCTTCCGGATGCACTTCCGGACTATCCCGCAGCTCCTGATCGACCCTTTTCAACACATTGCGTACGTTTTCCACCGGTGAATTGTACTTTAAGTAAATACTGGAAAACACTTGCCTCGTTCTCATTTCCGACCAATTTGTGATCGAGTCATTGGCTATGGTTGAGTTCGGAATCGTTACCAGACCTTCAGCAAACGTTCGGACTTTCGTACTCCGAAATGCAATATCTTCAACAACTCCTTCAATCGTGGAGGTTTCAACCCAATCCCCTCGCTTGAACGGCTTTTCAGTAACGAGAATAATACCGCCAAAAAAGTTGGCGATCGTATCTTGCGCCGCCAATGCGAACGCGAGTCCCCCAAGTCCGAGTCCGGCAATGAACCCATTAATATCATAGTCCCATTCCATGGCAATGACCGTAAACATGAGCACAATGATAAGACCGCGCAGTACTCTGGATATAAACGGGATCAACATGCTATCTTGATCACCGTCTACTTTTCGGCCTAATCGTGTAAACAAATCCGAGGACGTTCCCGAGAAATTAAAAAATCCCCAGCCGAAAAATACAATCAAGAACGTGCGCAACAGCCGGTTCACCACGACCATGACATCGGGTTGCAAGTTTAAGTACATAACCGCAAAGTAAACGCCGAGAACAACGATAAGCATGCGCATTGGTTTCTCAAACGCATAAAGCAAATTCCCCAAGAAATGACTTTTTCCATGTTTGGAGACCTTTTTTATGACGGCAAAAATAAAACGGGTAAATAGCTTTCGCAACATCAAAAAAACCAGTATGATAAGAGCCGCGATGACATAATGCAACCACGGCCAAGCTTCCAACCATGCATAGTACCAATCAAACACTGTTATTTCCTCCTGCTAAAACCGCTAGTCTGACTTAATGTTAACATCCTAATGCTTCATCGGCTATTATTTTGAATAAGAATTAGAAAACTTGGCTTTTCGCCAAGCTTTTATGGCGAAAAGCCTTAGCCCAACTTATGTAGGTAAGAACGTTGATTTATACTTTCTTACCTACTAAAAAAACCCATGTCGTTGATCGACACAGGGAGCATTAGATTGCCGATGGAACCTTGACCGGGGTTTTGCTGATTACAAAATGAATCAGAGAACGAATGCCTTCGTGGTTCAATAGCCCATGTTCTTGCCCCCGACGAACGCTCAAGGCGTGACGAATCAGGTTGGAATCGGGGAGCTGTTGCAATGCCCATTTCATCCCTCTTGTTTTCGATGTCAGAATCCCGGTTTCTTTAAAACACCACGTCCTGCAGGCGTTCATGACTGCTTCATGTCCATAAGGATCATAAAAAGGATGAAAAATATGCTTTTCATGCCGGCGCAACGAACCTTTCATGGCTTCCTGCAACCAGGGCCTCGGAACACTTCCGAAAACTTCTTCTTTCGGACGGCCCGCCAATGTTTTTCCTGATTGTAAAATCATCGCGAAGTCCATTAATAAGCCCTCGTCCATGCCTTCTTCCTCAACTATGTCCTCAAAGCCCCGACCGGTTAACAGGGCAAATTCATAGGAAAGCAACGAGTGTGGATGTGCAGCCTCTTCCTCCAAAACAACGTAAAATTCCAAACCTGCACCTGGTGACGGCAAAGCATGATACGTCAACGCCTGTGCAAAAGCGTCTTTATCCGTTGCTTTTAAAGGCCGCTTGACGATACAAAAGACATCAAGATCACTTACATCTTTGTCGTAATCATCCACTACTGCCGAACCACACAAATAAAGCCCGACCACACGATCTTCCAATACTGAATTTACAGCTTCCGACAGTTGATGCAAATAGTCATCCACCTGATCATCCATGAAGAAGCGCTTCCCCCATCCATTATTCGTGATTTAATAAATTGTAACTCATTTTTTATTAATATATGTATATACAGGATATCCGATTTTCGCAAACTATGCAATGATTTTTCAGTCATTTTATAAAGGAAGCAGGCAACGATTCGCTATTGCCTACTTCCTTACGAACATTTAGGGAGGTATCGACACATGTCCATAGATCAAAAGCATTTTGAAACAGTACGGCATTGTTTCACGCGCCCACGGGCCAAGGATTAGCGATGACAGCCATGGCAACGCCGGCATCTGGGGCAGCCGCAGCCATGTTTTCTTCGGTCTTTTCGGTCGTCTTCCTCAGCTTCCACTACTCGACATACACACTCAAAGCGGCGCTCATCATCCGCTTCTTCCTTCTCCTTCTCTCCACAGTGATGACCAAATCCCCACATATTATCCCATACCGTGTAACCCATGCCGTTGTCCCCTTTCCTATTGGTTATTGCCGTACACTAAATCATATGTAAAAAAAGTACATGCTTGTAATGATCGAACCTATAAAACGATAAAAATCAGCATACATCTATTGATTGATATGGAAAACTGAGCCGTTCATATTTCCCTAGCTCCTTGCTTACATATTAGGGAGGTGGTTCTCATGAGAACGACGGTGGAAACTTTTCTTAATCAGCAACCGGAATGGGTTTATTTTGTCACCGGCCTCATCATCGTCTTGGGACTCATCACGACCTTTATTCTCATTGGCCGGGCGGCAATGAAATATACGGAAAAAATCGATAAGGAACTCGGGTTTCAGAAAATCCAGCAGGATTTGCACGACACAAAATACCAAGCCGCCATTCACAAAGATATTTCACTTCAGACCATCCACGCGCTTCGAAATGCCGAACGCTTCCTCAAGCAATTGCAACAAGCGCGCCGATATTCCGTTCAATCTGAAGAAAATCTGCAAACCTATGAAAACTTGATTATTCGTATCGTGCATGCCCTCAGCTCGGATATAAAATTCCAACCGGGGGAACAACATCGGTCTTCGGTTTGGATCGAAGAATCAGGGCAACTCGTTTATTTTACCGGAAGCAATGCTTTTGATGACCGGGACGGAAACCAGGTCCTCCCTATGGACGAAACGATCGCCGGCCGGTGTTTTCGCAAAAAAGAAATACAACTCGTGCCTGATGTAAGCGACGATGTAGACGGCATGCCTAAACATCATAACGGGTACGGAGCCATTCTTTGCCTCCCCCTTTCCGAATGGGGCGTGCTAACGGTGGATGCGCACCGCGCCTTTCAGGAAGAAGTGATGTATATTTGCCGCCTTTACGCGCGCGTGATCGATCTCGCATTCTTTGAATATAGTCAAATGATTAATGACGGTTATATCACTCAACAATTCAACGTGCGTGAATAAATTATGGATAGGGAGGGTCTACAATGAGCGGTAAAGATATATTGCGCAAAGCAGCAGCCAAATCGGCGAAAAAAAGAGGCATTCTTTCCGATCACAACTACCGGCAATGGCTCAAGGAGAACGCAAACGTGCAAACGCTCTCCGGCGAAAAAAGCGCCTATTCAACCAATCGCGCGAAAAAAGCGCTTTTAAAACGAGTATAAGACCATAAAAAAAGCACTCCTCGGAGTGCTTTTTAATGATTAATTTTGCTTCAAGTTATAGGTGCCGGCCGGCGTTTTCCGTTGTAGGTTTCCGCCGTAGGATTTTTTCTCCAACATTGGGGCTAATTTCAAAAAGAGTGGCACGAACAAAATCGAGATTGCCAAACCCTTCACAATATTAAACGGCAAAATCCCCGCGAGCACTGTTGTCAACATCACCTGACTGCTCATTTCCCAACCGATCAACCAGGAATATGCCGGTAGAAATACAAGATAGTTAAGCACGGACAGACCGATCGTCATCGATACGATCGCGATCCCCAAACCGGCCATTAATCCTTTTACACTTCGAAAATGACGATACACATAAGCAACCGGCAATACGAATAAGAGACTGGCCACAAAGTTCGAGATCATGCCAACCGGATCCCCTGCTCCCATGAATAGCGTATACAGCAATATTTTCATGCCTGCTACTGCTACGCCGGCAACCGGTGAAAATAGCAACGCCGCGAACAACACGGGCAATTCACTGAAATCAATACTTAAGAAAGATAAAAACATCGGCATCGGAATGCTCACAAACATAAGCGCCGTTGCCATTGAACCGAGCACCGCGTACATCACTAAACGAAACGTCTTGGATTCTTTCATTCTTGCGCCCTCCCGTTCTTCGGCTTTCTAAAGAACGAAGACGCAGAGTTCTCCGTCTACATCGCAAAATATAAGCCCCTAAGTTTTTTAACTTAGGGGCACTTTTACATAACGGAAAATCACACGGACACAGCGGACCATGGACTGCTCTGCAATCTTCTCCCATCCAGACTTTACTGTCGGTTCCGGAATCACACCGGAATCCACCGCAAACGCGGGTCACGGACTCATCGCCAAAAGGCGCATCACCGTCGGTCGGGAATTTCACCCTGCCCCGAAGATTTTTAATGAAGTTATTTGTTATTGTTATGCTATCACTATTGTTTCATGAATGCAAGAGGGAAGTTTCATCGTTTCATAACCTGGATGAACGGCGTAGCGGACGGACATTCCATAGACCGGCTTGGGCATTTGGAAGCCGTTGGACAATTGATCGCATCATGGCGACCGAAAAAGCGGGCGAGTCTCGTGTTTGGTCGTCATAACCACTTTATGACGACCGTAATGGCCTGAATGGAAAGCGTTCGGGCGTCATGGCCGCTTCATGGTGACCGAAAAGGCTTGTCTCGAAAGAATTCGGTCATCATGGCTGCCTCATGGCGACCGAACGAGCGATTCGTTTTCGTGTTCGGTCGTCATAACCATTTCAAGACCGGGATTTCTGTTTCGCAGGAAGACATTCGGTCATTGATGAACGTCTTTGATACCTTTACTCGGGCTGTGGCAGTTTAAGCCGATCGATAACCATGGTTTGAAGTCCTAATCCGGACCTTCGGTAGCTTGTGTGATCACTTATTTCAGCCTTTCTGCAATAGGGGGGTTATGGCCGCGTATCAAACCTCAGATTTTGAATTTTTCTTCTTCGGGAGGTGCGTTGGGTGTTTTCATGGCACCCTTGATTTGCAATTTATCTCTTGGAGCCATGAACGGTTTACGGAATCATTTATTTGCTATTTTTTTCTTCTCGGTGGTGCCAATGTTCTGCTCATGACACCGATGATTCGGATAAGTTTGCTATTTTTCCTTTCGTCAATCTCATTCCCCTAGAATAGCAATAGCCCGCACCGGAGACCCATCTCCGTTTTTAATTTTCAATGGCAATCCGAAAAAAGAAAATGCATCCCCCAGTCGGAGTGATTTTAATTTTTCAAGATCTGTATAGGTTACAATTTGTTTTTTTAATAATTGTCGTTCCAATTCCTCGCTTAAAGACCCACCTACAAACGGCGGCGAAGCAGTCAAAATTTTTTCCAATACATCAACTCCGACCTTTTCTGCAAAAAACAAACCGGTGCGTGAAGGAAAATCCATCGTTGGCGTCACGCGCATCGCCCTTCCGCAAAATTGCTTTAACGGAATTTCATCCAACGATGCCATCCCTTCATGCATATGGGAAAAAGCATCCACATGCGTGCCGGTATGCGAACCCATCTCTAAAGCACGGACCGCATAACCGTGTTCCTTCACCGTTGTTGCAACGACGATATTCACCGCCGGATCCCCCGGATAGACCGGCATGCCATTGGAGATGGTCTTTGTCAAATCAATGATTTCCATGAAATCACCCCTATGTTTCATGCAAAATAAGCCGCCGGCAATCGGCAGCTTATTTTCTCTATTGATTTTGTTTAATCAACATCATACCCCTGGTCTTCAATGGTATCGACAATAGCCTCATGCGTAACATCGCTTTTGTCATAAGTCACCTGTACGGTACCTTGATCAAGGTTTACTTTTACATCGGATACGCCTTTCATTTCACCGACGTTTCCTTCAACGGCCGATACGCAATGGCCGCATGACATGCCTTTAACATTCAGTGTTTCTTGTTCCATGCTAATCCCTCCTCTCAATGTCTACCTTCATTATAATACCCCATTAAGGTATATTGCAAAGATTAGAAACGCATGAACAAACGTTCATCTTCATTTAAGCCGCACGCGCCGCACTGAATCCGATAATTCGGTCCACTATAAGGAATGTGAAACGGGTCCAGCTGCTCCTGCTCAAACTCTTGCACCACTTCCCCACTTTGCGGATCCATCTTGACTGCTTTGGGCACTTGTTCCATAATGTGAAATCGAGAGCGATTCGTTTGGCAACGCGGGCAGACATATGTCTTCGACACGGCCCATCCCTCCTGTTTTTTCTATAGGGTTGCCATCACCATCATTTTTATCCCTCTATGATTCATCTCACCAAAACCATTGACAACCCATGAAAACTACGTTATGATTTTTCTTGGTTATCGATGATCACGTTCCGTTAGCTCAGTTGGGAGAGCGCTACCTTGACAGGGTAGAGGTCGCTGGTTCGAGCCCAGCACGGGACACCATAACAGAAATATTATACCCTTAATATATAAGGGTTTTTTTGTGTCTTCGACTAATACAGTTTGAGACATTTTTATTACTACAGGCATTTTGGGGCTTATTCGCACTCTTATACCAACCCCACAACTTAAAACTAATTTGCCGTATTGTCCACTTTTCTATATCAAAAAAATTAAAAAAAGTTCCTCTATTACATCCTTTTTGCCGAAATGGCTTTTATTTGTATTATTTTATCTATAAAAAATAAAGTATCTGCTTTCTCATCTTTGATCTTTTAAAGCGCTCAATCATATTATAAGTTTAACCAGTCATTCCTGATTGAACTCATAATACAAGGGCGTAATTGCGACACATTCCTAAAAGATACCCTTTGGAATCATCTTATCCAAAGGGGTTAACATCACAACTAATTTATATTATTCTTCAAGTGTGCCAACAGTTGGTAAGTCTTCCAATACATCAGTCCCATGTGGAGCTTCTTCAATTTCTTCTGTGTGGTCCTCACCAGCTTCTAATCCACCAGCGGGGGCGTGTTCTCCACCGTCCCATTCTGCAACATCTGTAACGTCGTAAACGACTCCATCAACCGCTACATAAGCATCGTTTCCATCTTGCCCATCATATTCTGCAAGTTCTTCTAATGTAAATTCTTGATCTCCTTCAGCTTCATCTCCTTCATCCGTTGCTTCTTCTCCGCCGCAAGCAGCAAGTAGCATGACTGAGCTACCAAGAATCATTAATAATTTATTCACAGAAAACCCACTCCTTAAAATCAAATATATACTAATGGTTTCTCCATACATAATATAACATTCGAATTTAGTTCTAAATAGCCATGTCATAGATTTGTCAGTTTTAATGTAAATAGGAGTTTATATTTATAAGTGATAGATTTCTCCTATAGTCGCTTTAACCATGGTTGTATCTTCCCGCAAAATTCCAACCTCGCCTTTTGTAGCCCTAAATCCTCTTTAATATCTGAGACCTCTTTTTCAAAGTTGTCAAATCATACATAAGTTGCCCATCTAATTGCAAAAATCGGCGCGGGCTTATTATTTCACCTTCTTGATAGTATTTCGTTTAGTTGATGAATCACTTCGCCTAATCCTACCAGTACGATGAAAGTTTTGTATGAATTGAATCCTGCTATAAACCCTACTACGATAAGTAAAATACCTGCTGTCACTAGCATTGCATAAATGTAGTAAGCTCTTCTGGTGCCAATTTAAGCTGTCAGTAACAACCGCTAACTGAAAAGCAGAATGACTATTTGAAAGTTTAGTGGTTTCATAACCAAGAACATTATTGAAAAAGACCGCTAATTCAGTTTTGTTTCCTTGTTTATCTTCAGCATATAACGCAAACGTGACAATTTGAGCCGTCGACCTTCCGCAATAGAGAGCCATTCAATTCCAATTTGAGTTTTATCAGGGATTTGACTACACACATTTTCAATTTTCGTGTATGACAAGCATTCAAAAATAAACTCAATTTGGTGGACGGGACCGTTCTCCATCAAGCCACTCACGACCAAATATCAATTTACCTACCTTCACATCAATGCTCAATTCCTCTCGACATTCACGAAGGAGATTCATATGGAGGGATTTGCCAGTTTCTTGGCTACCTCCTGGCAGAGCGTAAAATGCCGTATTACCTTCTTGGTATTTCAAGGCAAGTATGTTATCATCTTGGATTAACAACGCTCTACTTGCTGTTCTAATCAACTTAAGCACGCCCCTATCCCCAATTATTACCTCCGTTTTCGTTTTGAACGTGCGGGCAGAATGTTAATCACATCAATAGCTCCATCATTTTCATAAACTGCATAAAAAATCAAATAATTCAACATCCGATGGCGACTTTTCCCGTATGTAAGACAACGCAAACCTTTAAAATCACCCTGCTCAACCTTCTCTCCCGCATAAGGAAAAGAAGATAACAGACGATCAATCTCATCAATCATGTCATCTTCTTTAGAAAACCACCATTCAATCACTTCTTCTCCTTGCTCCGAAAAAAATGCTTGAATTTGATCCAAACACCTGCTAAATTCCTCTGTATAATGAACCGAAAATCTCCGATTATCTTCTTCTTTGGTCATACCGCGACTCCTTTAACTCTTTTGCGGTATAACGCTTCATGTCCGGATGATCAAGATAACGTTGTAATGATTCCTTTAATTCCGGGTACTCTTCAATCTCTTCTTCCAAGTTATTCGGATTTTCTTCTAAGGAAGATGTATCATGTACTTCCAAAGAGAAAAGTTTTCCATCGTCAACAAACATCGCTGAATTTTTATCATCTAAAGCATTCAAAAGTTCTTCTTTCACATTTTTGCTTAATGAGCTCATTATTTATCACCTCAAACGTTCATTTCTTTATTACTCTAATTATAACAGGTTTTTCTTATTCAACATAATGGCCTTATCCTTCAGGAGAACGCATCCCCTATTATTCCAGAATTGCGCTTCTTTTATTGAAAAACCTACTTCTCATAAATCGATAGTTTATGCCTGAATTTATCCAATCAAAAACCGAATGCTGACAATTAAAGCGATAAATCCAACTGCACCAAGACTGTGGGTCTTCTTCCTCTATTTCACTAACCAGATGATCCGTTTCATCCTCTTCATTGATGAAATGGGAGTTATTAAAAATAGCAAAAAGTGTAATAGCAGCGATAACCAGTACCGCTACCATTACACTCACCTTTGATTTCATATTTACCTCTCCATACTGAAAAGCCTAAAAGCTACTCTATTCAAATCTGAAAGCATCACTTTATTACCAATTTGCTCTAGTCTCTTCTGTAGTATCCGAATAACCATCCCGTTGAAAAGCGTGTTTTCCAATAAAATAAGCACCATTAAAATCAATGTCTGTACCACCAGATGTTGCAGTAGCCGATACATAACTAGAATTTTGAACTGTTACATATTCCTTGTGTGACACAGGGTTGGATATTGACAAACAATGAAAATTTAATTTATTGTATAAAACATACGACGTCATATGTCTAAGGGGGATCGGTGAATGAGCAGAAAATTATCTGATGAAATATTGATGAGTTTAAAAAGGAAGATTATTAATAAAGATTTAGCATTTGGGCAAAGAATACCATCTGAATTTGAGCTCATGAATGAATTTCAAGTTAGTCGCACAACCATCCGTGAAGTCATACAGGTGTTGGTTCAAGCAGGCTTTGTTGAAATTCGAAGAGGTAAGGGTACTTTTGTCATTTATGACGAAAACGAGGAAATGCTCAATGATGCGGATATTGAAGAAACGAAAGCAATGTTGGACGAAAAAATCGTAACATTGGCATGCTCAAGAAGGACAGATGAGGATTTAGAAAGATTAAACCAACTACTGAAAAACAGAGAACAAAACTTAAATATGGGAAATTATGCATCATACGTTAATGAAGATATTGCTTTTCATTTAGCGATTGCAAAAGCGAGTCATAATAATACTTTAGAGAATCTTTATCTTCATTTTTCTGGATTGTTAAGAAATCAATTAAATAAAAAGCTATTATCGATTCCAGATTACAGCGCCAATAGTGACATTCACGAAAATATCTACAAAGCCATTAAAAACCAAAACCAAGATCAAGCGAAGTATTGGGTAGCTGAAAATCTTAAAAATTAGTTCATACATCGAGGTGAAAAAATGAAACGAATGTTGGTCTTTATCGTTGCTTTTATCAGTGGTGTTTCATTAACGTTAGAAGGTTCGATTGGCGGTGCTTTAGGTCAAAATATTGGTGAACTCGAAGCCTCCACCTACGTTTTTGCTGTGGCATTTTTAATTTTATCTCCATTTGTTCTTACACTTCGGAGAACTAATTTATCGACAATGTTGAAATTGCCAAAATGGGAATTAACCGGTGGTTTGTTTGGGGCAGCTTTTCTTGTCCTATTGTTTTTCAGTGTAGCACAACTAGGGATTGGCATTGCCATGGCCGCGGTTATTATTGGCCAATTCGTCATAAGCATTATTATTGATCACAACGGATGGCTTGGCGCTTCCAGGATTCGATTCAACACCAATAGATTTATCGCCATTGTTTTATTAACTATTTCTTTATTTTTAATTTTATAGAGGTGAATTGGAATGACGGTTTTAATTCCATTAATCGGCGGTATATTTGTAAGCCTACAAGGGACACTTAATGGCAACCTCGGGAAAAAAGTAGGGACAATTGAAAGCACGTATCTCTCCTTTTTTACCGGTAGTATTCTCTTAACAATGATCATTATCTTTTTGGGTGATGGCAATATCTTCCGAATTACTGAAGTGCCAGCTTGGCAATTGCTTTGTGTCATATTCGGTTTTATTTTTATTTTTGTGATGGCTTTTTCCGTTCCCAAAATTGGCGTTACGGCGACCAACGCGACCATTGTCATTGGCCAATTAGTAACAAGTATGGTTGTTGACCATTTTGGCTGGTTTGGCAGTGATGTCATCCCATTTACGATAGAACGGTTCATCGGTGTTTTATTAATGATAGCTGCCCTTTATTTTATTTATATGGAATCAGCTATGGTAAAGAAAAAAACAAAGCAGATGATGAAAAAGGAAAAGTTACAAAAGCTATCTAATGACTAAGGAATATGGGATTTACTATGGCTATTATTGGTGAGCCCACGGGATTTATTTGCTTCGCAGGGTTACAGGAGGTTAAAAATTAAAATAAATGAAGCTTGGCGTTTTTGACCGATCTTTCGAAAATAGTAATTACATTTATTTCCATGACATTCAAAAGTGTTCTCATACAAAAATCCCGGAGAAAAGAGCATTCTCCGGGTCTCTTCTAATCTTCCACTTCCAGGTCTTCTATGGAATCAATGTCCATGTATTCCGGTACCACTAAACCGATGGCAGCTTTGCCTTCCAAATGCGGGCCTAAATCATCGACTTCGTCTTCTATTTGTTCATAATACGTCCCGTGCGTTCTCGGTAACCATGCACCGGTCATGGCATCCGCATCTCCATTGGCGATAGCTGTATACATATGGCTCGCTTCCACTAAGGTCATTTCTACATCATAACCTATGTCCTCAAGCACAAGAGCCATCACGTTAACCGAGGCAAGAAGATCAATCCAATCTGTATGAACCAATTCTATCGTTTCACCTTCTACATCATCTACGCTTTCCGTCCAGCCCGACACCTGATCTTCATTCTCATCGATCCAATTTTGGGCAGCCTCGATTTCATCTACGCCTTCATTTAAGTCATCCATAATTTCTTCCATATCTTCAACCGTCCACTCAAAATTATCCAGGATTTCATAGGCTTCCGGCGAATCTTCTTGCAGACCTTCCCGAGCGAGTTTGTGAATGTCTTCCGGTTCACCGAATGACAGATCCGGGTCATCCAAAAACTTGAGGTCATGGGAGTTAAATTTCCAGTGCGGCCCCCAGCCGGTAACAACAATCGGTTCCTCATTGTCGATGGCTTCTTCCAGCTCGGCGATCATTGCCGCCTCGGAACTCGATTGTAATTCCCACTCATCAAGATCATAATCCTCAAAAGCCTGTTCTGCACTTTCCATTATTCCGGCACCGGGATCAATGCCGGTAATCGTGTAATCCATTTCTTCGGCAACACTTCCTTCTTCCGTATCTCCATCCGCATCGTCTGAACCACAAGCGGCCGCGACGAGAAACAACGAACATCCGGTTACTATACTTGCTTTTTTCCAATACTGGTTCATATAAGTATCTCTCCTTGATTTTGAATTTAAGAAAGGGACACAGCCCATCAACCGGGCTGGCCTCAGTTTTATTGCTTTTCTTCTCCTTCAACCTCGATCTCTTCATCAGGGAGCGTTTGCTCGAATTCCTCCCGTTTTTCCTCAAGTGCACGTTGGGATTCTTCCTGATAACCGGGGTCAAACTCTTGCTGTTTGTACTCCAAACGTAAAATATCGTATTCTCTGCTTAACGCTTTGACGAGCGATATACCAAGCAGTATCACGACAAACGCGAATGGAAATGCGGCAATGAGCATCGCCATCTCCAAGGCTTCCAAACCGCCAGAAAACAACAAGACAGCGGCTGTACCGGAAAGGATCGCGCCCCAAATGATTTTAATGTTCACAGATGGATTGAGCTTTCCCCCGGTCGTAAGAATACCGAGCACGAATGTCGCTGCATCGGCAGACGTTACAAAGAACGAGGCGATAAGCAACACAGCTATACCGATCACAATGATATCCAGCGGGAGATTTTCCAAGAACGCGAAGAGGGCCACTTCATCGCCTTCCGCTTCAACAAGATCATATAACGCGCCTCCCAGCGCATTATCCATCTCGATGCCGGCAACACCCAAAACCGCGAACCAAATTAAGCTAAACACTAAAGGAACGGAAATAACCCCGATAACAAATTCACGGATTGTTCTTCCTCTGGAAACACGGGCAATAAACGTGCCGACGAACGCCGACCAGCCAATCCACCAAGCCCAGTAGAAGAGCGTCCAATCATTCAGAAACTCCCGTTCGCCGGTAAAGGCATTCATGTTAAACGTCATGCTAGGCAAATTTTGTAAATAATTACCTGTTGTTGTCATAAACGAATCAACCATCTGCACCGGTGCACCAAACACAACGAATACAAACGCCATTAGTCCGACCGCGATAACGATGTTCATCCGGCTTAAAAAGCGAATCCCTCGATTGACACCGGTGATCGCCGAGGTGACAAACACAGCGGTAATGATCAGGATTACGAGAAGTTGTGTGATGATATTGTTTTCCATACCTTCAAAACTAAAACTTAAACCGGCGGTAATCTGGGTCGCGCCCAGACCGAGCGATGTGGCGATGCCAAAGACAGTGCCAAAGACAGCCAATATATCAACACCATGGCCCAAGCCCCCTTTGGCCCGATCGCCCAATAACGGGGTAAGTGCCGAGCTCATCAAGAGCGGCGCCTGATGCCTGAATTTAAAATACGCAAGGGCCAGGCCAACAACGGAATATACGGCCCACGGATGGATGCCCCAATGGAAGACCGAATGTTGCAGCGCTTCTTCCGAAGCCGCTATCGTACCCGGTTCTTCCGATGCAGGAGCGTAATAACTCGTCAACGGTTCGGTAACACCGAAGAAGACGAGGCCGACGCCCATTCCCGCGGTAAAGAGAAAGGCGAACCATGTAAAATAACTATATTCCGGCCTCTCATCCGGCTTTCCGAGTCTGATCCGTCCAAACGGACTAATCACCATAAAGATGGCAAAAAGGACAAACCCCGTCATGACTAACATATAAAACCAACCGAAGTTTGAAGCCAGGAACCCATCAATAAATCCCAGTACAGTTTCAACATTCTCGGGTAAAAAAGTGCCCCATAAGATAAAAACTGTCGCGATGGCTAACGCCACCCAAAACACGATCGTCAATGTACTATTTTTCCTTTTCAACCTAGAACCTCCTTATATATTTCGGGAAAATATGGAAACATGCACAAGTTCTTTCGATAAACAACCCCCCTTTTAAGTGTCATCCCTATTTTTTAATCTCTTTCGGTCCGAGAATCATCGCGACAATGCCAATGAATCCATAGATAACGAATGTAAGGGTAAAGCCGCCAAGATCAATAAGCATGCCCGCGAATACGGATCCTATGACCTGCCCGACAGCCAGAAGCAAGAAAGGCGTGCCAATCCCTAAAGACGCATTGGTAATAAACACCCTTATGCCCCAAACCATTAACACACCGGTAATAAAGATATACGAGATCCCAAACAATGCAGCCGAAAGGTAGGACGCAACCCATTGTTCCGGAAGCAAAGCAAGCAATAAAGAAGCCGTTCCAATAATGAGGCTCCCCCACTTATAAGCCCACGGAAGTCCGAAGTGTTGAATGAGCGATCCGGAAAAGCCCCCTAAAATCCCAAAAACACCGATGATGATCCAAAACAGCGATAGCTGCCAACTGCCATAAGCGCCTGTCGATGCAAGAAAATCGATGGCGAACGTCCAAAACGTTGCCGTGGATATGCCAAGCGTCGTCGCGCAAATGATTAAAGGGACGGCTCCTTCCACGCCTCTTATAGAGAACTGCCCGATTGCAAAAGATACGCGAGGTTTATCTCCAAGCCGAGGGATCACCTTTGCATTCCATATGAGGGCAATAAGCGCAATAAGCGCGTAGATAACATAAGTTAATCGCCACTCTGATGCCAGGGCAAGCGCTCCTGCTCCTGACAGAGCAAGACCGATGCTCGTTCCGGCATTAATCCACGTATTCGCCTTCCCTTGGTTTTTTTCTTTAATCCAAAGGGAAATCGCTGCCCCATATGGCGGCGACACAAGACCTGTACTTCCCCCCGCGAACAGAACCCCTAAAGCTAACACCCACACATTGGGCGACGCCCCCATGATTAATAACCCGATAAAAGCGGAGGTTCCCGCAGCAAGGATCATGAAACGGGGCCCCTTGTTGATCGTTAAGACAACCGTAGAGTAAACAATGGCAAAGCAATAAGCGATATAGAAAAGCGAAGAGATGATCCCGGACACGGATGAGGACATTTCCAGGTCTTGGCTGATATTTGGAAGCAACAATCCGTAGCTGAACCTTGCAAACCCATAGGTAACGGCAATCATTGTGATTCCCGGAAGAACCAATCTTGAAAAATTCATGATATCCTCCCCGCCAATCATTAGTATATAGAACGATCTTTATATTTACGGTGTAAAAAATGTACGCTGGCAGACGAACGATCCTTTTGCCAACGACACAGGTATTGCATCGAATTTTCGGGTTGGTAATCCCTTTCGGCTCAATTTCACCCGTCTTTGAGGGATTACTCGGGGTTTGTTTTCCCTTTCGGCGCTACTTCAACCGCCTTTGAGGGATTACTTCAGGCTGCTAATCCCTCTCAACGCTACTTCAACCGCCTTTGAGGGATTACTTCAGGCTGCTAATCCCTCTCAACGCTACTTCAACCGTCTTTGGGGGATTACTCGGGGTTTGTTTTCCCTCTTGGCGCTACTTTTCCCGTCCTTGAGGGATCAGGACGGGCTTTTGATACCTCTCGCAATCACTTAACCGACCTTAGAAGTTCCCTATCCGATTTTAAGACCCGTTCATTCAATCATTATATAGAACGACCTTTATATTTTCTGTGCGAAAAATTACGATGGCTAATAAACAATTCTTTTTGCCATCGCCATCGCGTATTCGGTCGCTTTTTCCGCCCCAATTAACGTAGTCATCGATGTTGCGCCTTCAAGCAGCAGTGTAAAATAATGGGCTAAATCACTGTAATCATCTTCGCCGATCCGTTTGGCCAACATTTGAAAGTACTGTAACAATCTTGACTTGTGCGAACGGGCAATATTTTCAATATCATTGTTGGCCCCCGCGTAATCTTCAATCGCCCGCAAAAACATATCCCCTTGATAGGACTCTTCTTCCAGCCATTTTCCATGGGCTTCGACGGCGAAAAGAAAAGGCGTTTCGTTTTCCCCTTGCACAAGCGCATCCAAATACGACCAATATCTTTCCTCCCGTTGTTTTAACACTTCTTCTACTAATTGCTCCTTGGAGGAAAAGTGATTATAGAGCGTCATTGTTGCAACATTTGCTTCGCTAATAATTTGTTTGAGACCGACACCGCGAAAACCATGTTCATAAAAAAGTCTTTCTGCCGCATTTAAAAGATCCGCTTTTTTTACCGGTGTATTCATATCTATCTCCTTATATAGAACGACCTTTATATTTAAAATAACATTTTATTTTTTCACGATCAATAGCTTTATTATACGTAACCATTAAACGCTTCTATTCTCAAAATTACTAACATATGTATGCAAATGAATTGATAAGAAAAGCACGGGAGGTCATTCCATGGATGATTACAAAGATGAGTCATCATCCCGATACAAGAAATCAGTAGGAAAAAACCGAAAAGATGAGCAGTTGGAACAATATCGGAAAAGAAACACCGGCAAAGGCAAAAAAATGACGGATGATAACGGGGTAAGGGTCTCCAATGACCGGAGGACATTAAGGGCAGGGAGACGGGGGCCACTCACTTTCAATGACTTTCATTTTTATAAAAAACAATCCCATTTCAGCCGGGAAAGAATTCCGGAAAAAGTTGTTCATGCTAGGGGTTTCGGTGTATATGGGGAATTTGAAACATATGAATCGCTGAACCACCTTACCCGTGCACATTTTCTAGGAGAAGCCGGGCGTAAAACACCTATATTTATTCGATTTTCCAACTTTGTCGGTAATAAGGGTTCTAAAGATACAGCCGTAGACATTCGCGGATTTGCGGTCAAATTTTACACAGAAGAAGGCAATTATGATTCATTGTCTTTGCAATTTCCAGTTTTTATTCTTGCCGATGCGATGAAGTTTATGAATGTGGCCCACGCGGCTAAGCAAAATCCGGTGACGGATATTCCGCAAGCGACGACCGCCCATGACAATTTTTGGGATTACGTCGCCAACAATCAGGAATCTGCGCACATGGTGATGTGGTTAATGTCAATGCGTGGCCGTCCAAGAAGCTGGCGGATGATGGAAGCTTGGCCGATCAATACCTTTCGGTTTGTGAATGAGCATGGGAAATCAACGTTTGTCCGCTTTAAATGGGAACCGAAACTCGGGGTTCATTCGTTGTTATTGGATGAAGCGAATGTGATTGGAGGGGTTGATCCGGACTTTCACCGTCGGGATATGATCGAGGCGATTAATATGGGCGCATACCCTGAGTATGAACTCGGGATCCAATTAATCGCGGAAGAAGATGAATATAAATATGACTTTGATGTTCTAGATGATACGAAACTTTGGCCGGAAGAAGAAATCCCGGTCCAAATCATTGGGAAAATGACGTTGAACCGGCTTGTTGATAATTTCTTTGCCGAAGATGAGCAGTCGGTCTTTGATCCTGCCAATGTTGTCCCGGGCATCGACTTCACGCATGATCCAGTTTTACAAGGGAGGGCGTTTGCGTATAGGGATACAGAATTATATCGGCAACAATCTGCGAATATTGAGGATATACCGGTGAACAAACCGGTCGCTGAAAGGAACTTTAACTTGCGGGATGGCGCTCAGAGGCATCGGATCGATGTTGATCCTGTTCACTATCATGAAAACTCATTAGCGGGGAATACACCGGCCGAGGCGTCTTCCGAAGAAGGGGGATACGTCAATTACCCGACAGAAGTGGAAGGGCATCTGACAAGGGACGTCCCGAGCGACTCGTTTCTTGATTTCTTTTCGCAGGCACGGCTTTTTTGGAATAGCTTATCACCCGTTGAAAAACAAGACCTTATCGAAACGTTTAATTTTCACCTTGGATATGTAGAGAGTAAATCGGTTCGACAACAAAATGTAGACATGTGGGCGAATGTTGATCGGGAGATGGCTTGTGAGATTGCCGACAATATTGGTGTCGAACGTCCGAAAGGCACCCATGTGCCGGTTACAAAAAGCTCACCCGCGCTTAGCCAGGCAAACACTCCGCATTATGCTTATACACAAAAAGTTGCTGTTTTAATCGGCAACGGTTTCGACGGCCGTGAAGTAAGAGATGTGGTTGAATTACTATACGAATATGGCGTTTTTGTCGAGTTCATCAATAATAAGCTCGGGACGGTCACAGGCGACGATGGGACCAAAATCGACATCGATTCCACATTCACGACGAAGTACTCAGTCTTGTTTGATTCCTTCTATGTTGTAGGAGGTCATTCGGATAATGGGGATCAATTCCATCAAAATATCATCGATTTTATAAGTGAAGCGTACGAACAATATAAACCCATCGGCATTGCAACAGATGCAACCGATTATTTTCAACAGGCAGATGTAAGAAACATGCCCGGCGTCGTTTTTGCCACAAACAACCCTAACTTTGGGCCTGAATTTGTTTCCGCCATCGCACAACAACGTTTTTGGAGCAGATAACATTGCTATATAAAGCATGCAGGGAAATAACGATGCTTATTTCCCTGTTTTTTTATATTTTACGTTTAAACAGCATTTCCATTCCAACGTTTGTTATAATATATTGTAATTACAAGTAGCATCATTTATAATAATAGCAAACAAACATTCCTTTAAAGGAGGGTGACATGATGAAGGACGAGTTAGCACAACAGCTCCTAAATGAAATGAAACACTTTAAACAAGATTTAAGCGATTTTAAGACAGAGATGAAATCAGACATGCAAAGTTTGCGTACTGAAATGAGCTCGGACATGCAAGGTTTACGTACTGAGATGCGCTCGGACATGCAAGAATTGAGAACTGAAATGCATTCGAACATGCAAGGTTTGCATACTGAAATGCGCTCGGACATGCAGAGTTTGCGTTCTGAAATGAAATCGGACATGCAAGGTTTACGTACTGAGATGAAGGATGATACACAAAGCTTGCGCGCTGAAATGAACCAACGCTTTGATCAGGTCGATGCGGAACTAGCCGTTTTAAAAGGCGGACAGAAAGGCATTCGCTCGGAAATGACAGATCGGTTTCGTGAAACAAATGATCATCTTGGCCACCTAAGTCGCCAAATCAATTTTCTCGATGCCGATTATCATTTGCTACATCGTAAAGCATCAGACACGGAAAAAGAACTCAACCGTCTCGCACACAATCAACTATAACTGAACGACTTAAATTTTGATGAAATTCTTGGCGGGATCCTATTTCCCCTGACCCAATCGTTTATAAGCCCGCCTTGTCCTGCTCTTAGCCCCTCAAATAACACGATAAACACCTCTATAACCAATCACAAACTTAAATTCCCAAACCAAAAAACTTTTTCTCCTTCTGTATTGACGACCGTAAAAGAAGGAGTATTAGCAACTGATACTTGACAGGGCATGCAGGGAAATAACGATATTTATTTCCCTGTTTTTAATTACGGTACGAGCAATCCATATCCCGCGGGCAAAACAGCAGGAGAAAAGCCGGGTCGCCGTTGGTTCATCTGTATAATCATTTGCGGAGATACCCCGATCGCTTGACTAATGCTGTACAAATTATCGCCGGTGCTGACCGCGAATACATTGATGGGAACTTCAATAAGCTGAAAGGGTTGCAAGGCATCTGCGTTCGTTAATTGCGGGTTGGCATTGATAAGGTTTTGGACAGGTATTGAAAAATCTTGAGCAATCGCATACAGGCTGTCACCCGGCTGAACGACATACAATACACGGCTTTGCGCATTGGTCTCCCCCGGTACCGGCGCAATCAACCATTGCCCCGGATAAATGGCTCCCGCCTCAAAAAACGGAGGGAAAATCCCATTGATTTGTGAGATCCCCGGTACAGTGCTTCCCAATCTGTTCGCGATCGTGTTAAGCGTATCATTTGGCTGGACGGTATAAACGATATAGGTTCCCCCAACAATCGGCATGTTAACGTCCTCCTCGATTTTCATTCTTTTATCACCATAAGCAATGCAGGTTTGTTTGGTGCATGTATACTTCTCTTTGAATAGATTCACTATTTCTAAAATTTTTGTTAAATATGAAAAAAGATGTTTTGCACGTTTTTTATAAGGGAAAATTTATACATACAAAAAAGCAACTATGAAAAAAGTTTTAAAGGAGGATATCTATGAAGAATGTGAAACATTTCATTATGAAACCGAACCACATGGACCAAGGACTTTTTCTGTGGAAGAAGAAAAAACTTGTAGACCCGTGGCAAATGCTAAAACTTGATAGCATCCGCGAGATCGAAAAACGCGTTCATCATTGCCCCCAAAAAGCAGGAAGCGACGTGTATACTTCTGCGATTACTGATTACATGCGGGAGTGCCGTCGTTTTTTACCTGAAAACGATGCAAATCATTTAGAGGTGTTTTTGCTCAAACAATACAGTCTGGAATAAAAACCTCACCGGCGATAGACCGATGAAGGTTTTTTTGAAAAGAAAAAGAATAAAATTAACGATACAACGCTAAGTCCCACCGCAATGCTAACGTCGGTTGCTGGGACGGTTTAACCGAAGATGATGGCAATGATTCTCCAAAAATCGGTGTTTTACGGACTAATAAATGCTTCACTTGCCTTTCACGTAACTCAATGACTTTTGAGATAAATTGGGAGGGGCCATCGTGTTAAAAACAGGAATTGTTAGCGGGAGTGTGCGTCAAGGTCGTAATGGAGAAGGTGTGACCGATTGGATCTACAACTTTGCCATGGATCGTAATGACGAGGTTGAGTATGAAATCGTCGACCTTGTTAATTATGCCCCTGTTGGGAGCAGCTGTTTCGAAAGAAAGTCGTGAAAATGCGGAGGCTAGAATGAAAGCTTGGCCAGAGAAAATGGCCTCTTTTGATGGCTACGTTTTCATTACACCAGAATACAACCACGCGGTCGGAGGTGCACTAAAGAACGTTTTGGATTTTTTAAATCCGGAAACTCAACAACAAAGCTGCCGGCCTTGTCGGTTACGGAGACTTGGGCGGGGTTCGGGTACATGAAAATATGCGCCTCATTCTCGGCGAACTATAAGTGGCTGATGTCAGCACAGTCGTTACCTTTTCAATCATGACTGACTTTGAAAACTTCAGTGATTTAAAACAGCCGATTATCATGCAAATAACGCGAACGAAATGCTTGATCAGGTTCCGTGCCTTAAAAACGATCAGACAGGAAGTAACTGTATAAAACCAAAACATACACGCGTCAAGAACGCATTCAATAGATAAGAAAATCGTCCGTTTTGTAGCGAGGTGTGGGGGGGCGTGCGCTGACCTTGCTCTCGTGTTCGGGATTCTAAAGGGTATAGTCCATATAATTGTGTAAAAAGAAAAAGGGTCAAGTCGACTCCCGTGTTACAATGTTTTCAGCGAAAAAAACAAACAGGAGGAATCGACAATGACCCAGTTCCATCTTACCCTAAACGCGGATCAATTAAAAGAAGAGCTCATGAATTCAGACATGAGTGCCGTCGCGAAATCCTCGATGGTCCTCGTCCTGAATCAAATCATGGAGCAGGAGCGCGATGATTACTTACAAGCAGCAGCCTATGAACGCAATGGCGCGCGTGTGGACTATCGAAACGGCTATTACGAACGTGATTACACGATGTCTTTTGGGAAAGTCACACTGACCGTTCCACGCACGCGCAACGGCGAATTCTCTCCCTCTGTGTTTGAGAAATATGCACGTTCCGAACAAGCCTTTCTCTTAGCGATGTTGGAGATGGTCGTTAACGGCGTATCCACGCGGAAAGTCACGAAGGCTGTGGAAGAGCTTTGCGGCGAGCGTGTGTCCAAATCTTTCGTGTCCTCGCTCACCGAAAAATTAGACCCGGTCGTCAACGAATGGGCCCAGCGCCCTTTGAACGTGAATGCCTACAGGTATGTCTACGCCGATGCCATGTATATTAAAGTCCGTGAGGATCAAAAGGTCGTCTCCAAAGCCGTTTATATCGCGCTCGGGGTCAATGACCAAAACAAACGGGAAATCATTGGTCTTCAAGTGAATCATGCCGAATCCAAAGAGGGATGGTTTCAATTCTTTCAATCGCTTCAAGCCAGGGGTCTGGCATCGCCACAATTGGTGATTTCCGATGCGCACGAAGGCCTGAAACAGGCCATTCAACAAGCGTTTGTTGGAACCTCGTGGCAACGGTGCACGGTTCATTTTAAGCGAAACTTGTTTGAACACATCCCCAAAAAAGGTTCAGAAGGCTTTCGTTCGCTCGTTAAGGAGCTCTTAAACGGGAGTTCTCCTGCAAGAGCCCGCCAGTTACGCACCGAGATCTTTGATCAATACGAGGGCGTCAAAGGTTATGAAAAAGCGTTAGAGAAACTCGATGAAGGATTTGAAGATGCGATTCAATTTATGAATGAACCCATCGCTTATCATGACCAATTGCGCACGACAAACAATCTCGAAGGGATAAATTCCGAGGTTCGCCGCCGCGAGCAAGTCATTCGGATTTTTCCAAATACCCAATCCGCCTTTCGATTAATTGGAGCGTTGCTCAAGGAACATGAAGAAAGCCTTGATCGTGGTAACCGAACGTTTTTAAAAGGAAAACCAACCGATTTGTAAGCAAATGAAAAGGCAAGAAAGCAAGGGTGATTCAGCAAAATTTTCCTTCTAGGGCGCCCGCGGGCGCCCTAGAAGGAAACACCCCAAGTTCAAAACCTATCTCCCACTCGCTGATTCATTGTGATACTTTTACACATAATTAAGGACTTGACTATTCTACTAAAGCGATCATAGAGACCGTAATCGGGCTTTTCTCTTCCATTCGGGCTTCATGAAACGCTCATGGTGACCGTAATCGGGCTTTTCTCTTCCGTTCAGGCTTCATGAAACGCTCATGGTGACCGTAATCGGGCTTTTCTCTTCCGTTCGGGCTTCATGAAGCGCTCATGGTGACCGTAATCGGGCTTTTCTCTTCCGTTCAGGCTTCATGAAACGCTCATAGCGACCGTAATCGGGCTTTTCTCTTCCGTTCAGGCTTCATGAAGCGCTCATGGTGACTGTAATCGGGCTTTTCTCTCCCGTTCGGGCTTCATGACCTTTCCCATTTCCATTTTTGTATTTTAAACATAGTTGCCTCACCACATTCATTATTTTATCTCGTATGTGAACGAGTACTTATGGACAAACTTATTCTATAGGCATTATTTTGAAACGTTACACGGAAGGAGGATCGATAAAATGAATAAAAAATTACTATACATCTTCTTATCATGTATATTTGCATTCAATATTTTAAGTGCTTGCAATGGCGGGGCACCTGGGGATGAGGGGATGGATGACGATACCGGGGGCGAGGAAGACATGGGCGGCGATGACTTGGATGAAGGTGTCGAAGATGAAGGGATAGACGAGTCAGGTTCTCCAGAAGACCAAGAAGAGCCAGATGACATTAATCCAAACGATTATAGCGATAATGAGTTATAATCATTCGCCAATGTTTATATTTATTACGATAATGAAAAAGCCTGTGAATTTTCTTTTCACAGGCTTTAACTTATAGTTTACGTGTGCTTCGTGCGTTCTCTCTCTTTGACTAATAAGCCGCCACCATTCTCTAAATATTCCTCAATGCCTTCAGCAGCCCGATATGCCAAGGCACCTGCAGTAGCAGTCGGGTTTGGAGCACCAAAATGCGGGAAAGCAGAAGCTCCTACGACGAACAAATTATCCATATCCCACATCTGCAAATAATTGTTCACTGCCGATGTGTCCGGAGAGTCCCCCATGATCGCCCCTCCGCTGCTATGTTGAAAAGTAAACCCAGTACTTTCCACCTCAAAGCGATCCATCTCCTCATTAGGTTCGATGATATCTGCTCCCATCTCTTCCAACATTTCTACACATAGATCGATACCAAAGTTAAATAGGCTTCGGTCGTGATCTGAAAAATCATAGGTCATGCGAATTAATGGGTCTCCATCACTGTCTGTATAGGTTGGATCAAGATCTAAATAATGATCTTGGTAAGGCATCGAATTAAACATAAAGTTTACAACTAAAGAACGATTGGCATAATATAACGATTTCTCCTTGAATTCCCGTCCCCAATTCGGGGTTCCATTTGGTACCTCATTATTTGTCATAGGGTTCGCTCCCCCTTGCTGATACCTCACCATGCCACCATGGATAAAATCCTCATCCGTATGGTCAAAATTGTCCCCGACAAAGTCATCATAAACGATGCCTAAAGCACCTGCACCCATATGCAAGTTAAACTTTTGATCTTCAAAAAAACCAATAGCAGCACAACTGGAATCCGGACCATGGTGATCTGTAAAATTTTTGCCAATCACACCTTCACCGGTTTCCGGGTCATACGGATCCCCAATTTCAGACAATAACAACAACCGTACATTATTAAACGTATAACTCGTCAAAACGACGATATCTGCAGGTTGTTCGAACTCTTCTCCAGTTTCCAGATCGGTAAATAACACGCCGGTGGCTTGATCACCTTCGTACAAAATTCGTGTCACATTTGATCCTGTGCGAAGTTCAAAGTTACCCGTCTCTTGAGCCGTTGGGATCACAGTAATAACAGGATCCGATTTTGCCGCAAAGTCGCAGCCATAATTTGCGCAAAAAGAACAATATTGACAAGCATAAATCGTTTGTCCATCCGGATTTTCATAGGTTTCCGAAATATTTGCCGAAGGTAATCTATACGGATGGTAGCCAAGATTATCAGCCGCTTCCCTAAACATACGCATTGGATACGATTCCTTCAATGGCGGTGTCGGATAAGGATTGGATCGCTCCGGACCGAACGATCCTTCTTCACCGGAGATCCCGGCTGTCTGTTCAAAACGATCATAATACGGTTCTAATTCATCGTACGTAATTCCCCAATCTTGGATGGTCATACCCTCGGGGATTTTTTCTTCTCCATACCTGTCTACGGTTTGACTGTAAATTTCAAAGTCATAGGGGAGGTACCGCCAAGTCTGTCCTGCCCAATGCTTGCCCCCACCGCCAGTATGGGTTCCATTTCTCAAATTGCTATTTTCACGAATCGGTAAAGCTTCCATATCTTGATTGTTACGATACGTAACTGTATCATTGGAAAGGCTATGCATCAATCCAATTCTCGAATCATATTTCAATTGATCTTTGCTATGAAGGTAGTCATCAACGGTTACTTCTCCGCCTCGTTCTAAACCTACAACTTGATAGCCGGCTTTGGAAAGTTCAGCTGCAATAATACCGCCGGTCCAACCGACACCAACTGTCACAACATCAACTTTATCCAATTGTGTTGGCATAATGCTGTCCTCCTTAGTTAGTATGATGATCGCTAATACTGATAGGATCCATCACGATAAATTCTTCTTCCTCAATTTCATTCATATATGACATAACAGGTCCCGGATACTCCTTCATGCGCCATCCATCCATATTTCGATTCCCACCATAGAGCGGGTCAGAATATGCTCCTTGTAACGTTCCTTGCAAAAGCATGTTAAAAAATGTTGGAGAGGTAACGCCTCTCATGTCTACTTCACCGTCTTCAAATGCTGATAAAATTTCATTTTGTTGTTCTTCTTCAAGATCAGCAAATGCTTCTCCGAATCCGTCTTGACTTACTTCATTGATTTGACGAACGCCCTGAAGAAAGATTTGTCCTCTTGTTAAAGCAGACTGAAACCCTTGACTATCTTCGCCCTGACTAAAAGGTCCCTGCATGTATTCATGAATGTTATCCCCCCATGAGCCAGCCAACTGCCGATCAATAAAATAAGGGACACCTAAACCAATGGCTCCCGGTCCGTTGTCATCTTCAGGGAATATTCTTTCCGTTGCCGCACTTAGCACATTAAAATCTGCGTCACGGGTAAAGAACATTCTCGCTTCATCAACACGATTCGTATCACCCTCTTCATCCGTGGCACCGCCGGTGTCCGTTTGCGTACCGGTTTGCCACTGATTGCCGAGAATGCCGCCAAGCAGTCCGCCCCCGACGATACCGCCGGTGACGAGCCCGGTATTTTTAATAAACGTCCGGCGACTGATTCCGGAATCGCCGTTGGTGTTGTTGTCGGTGTTATTGTTATCCGCCATCGTTTCACTCCTTTATTGTTCAGGCTTTATAAGTATATTGGTTCGTATTGTGCTTAGTTTTGTTAAAATCATACATCCCAGCCAGTATTTTTTGGAAGAATACATAAGGAGCAGGGAAAGCTTTATAAAAAGGGAGGTCTCAATCGTGGGCAAAAAATTATTGTACGGAGTTTTATCCGGGATGTTGTCATTTGCATTGTTAGTCGCATGCAACGGAGGTGGCGATGTAGATGACAGCGATATGAACGACGATATGCAAAATAATGACGAGCCGCAAGAGGACATGGAAGATATCAATATGGAAAACGATCGGCATGGCGGTGCTGGAGCTACGGAACAATCTCCGGGAGACGTTATTAATTAGAAAACTTAGCTTTTTGCCAAGCTTTTAAGGCGAAAAGCCTTAGGCCAACTTATGTAGGTAAAAATTTTTTACTTTCTTACCTACTAAAAAAAAGTTGAACAAAATCGAGATAATGGAAATTGAAACACAAGCGGGAAGGAGGATGATCTCCTCCTTCCCGCTTCAATGCGTTCTAATTTATTCCACTAGAATGTTTACATATATATTTTTGAAATTTCTCGAAGAATGCGATAGAATAATAGCAAACAAGCATTCCCGTCCGGGAGGTTGCAACGATGAGCGAGAACTTGTTGCGACAAATATTGTCTGAAGTACAAGGCTTTAAACCTGCTTCTCCGTAAAACTGCCATATGAAAAGACATATTAACCGTCTCATACATGTAGGCCAACGACTGAAACAAAACCTCTTTTTTAAGCGGACACACTGCCTCTTTGGATAAACTCCAAACTATTTTCTCCTTAATGAAACCCGGTCCCCTCGCTCGTTCCCTTTATTCTACAACTACGCCCTCTGGTGCTTCTGTGGCCGCAACGATGACAGCCCCTTTATCCAGTTCACTTTCCAGTTGCTTTGCTTCTGTCTCTGAAAAACCCAGCTTCTCCAATTTCGCCCTTAATTCATCTTCTTTTTTGCGAAAGATGTTTTTCACGGAAACCCCGAATCCTGTTTCATCCACCCCCACCTTATTAGCACCTGCCCGGTTTGCAACTCTATCTGTATGCTCGTCATCATGGGTAATCACGTAAATGTTATCCGTATTTACCTGTGTTTTCAGTTTTTTTATGGCGCGAACCGCTTCATCGTCGCTCATATATTCTTTGAATATAGGTTTCTGCATCTTTATCCCTCTCCTTTTAGATTGGTCATGATCTCTTTACCCGTCCCAAAATTTATACAAACACCTTCTTTTGCCTCACGTTTAAATGGAATGATTAGAGGGGATAGTTTAATTAACGTTAGCGAAAAGGAAATATATCATATGTCTTGGACAGAGTTTCTGATTCTTAGCATTTTACTTTTAAATATCTTTCTTGGCCTTGTCATTATTTTTCATGAACGTAAAAGTGCACAAGCCACGTGGGCATGGTTGATGGTTTTACTATTTCTGCCTGTGGCCGGGCTGATCTTTTATTTTATTTTTGGAAGAGAACTGAAAAACAACCCTTGGAATGAAAACTCCCTATTTAAAACGAATGCGCTGCTTCGCTATCAGCGAGAGGCGTTTGCAAAACGCACGCTTATTCGAAACACACCGAGCTTTGAGGGGCTGGAGGGCTTAATTTATATGCACCTTACCCACAACCATGCCCCGCTGACACATGCCCGATCGGTTGATTTGTTAACCGACGGAAAAGAAAAATTTGAAGCGTTATTTGAAGATATCCGCTCAGCGCAAGATTATGTTCACCTGCAGTACTTTGCCATTAATACCGATGAATTGGGCGGAAATTTCATTCGGCTGCTGACGGAAAAAGCGAGACAAGGAGTAGAAGTGATGTTGCTTGTCGATGGGCTTGGTTCTTATAAGCTAACGAATCGCTATTTAAAGAATTACCTCAATGCCGGCGGCAAAGTCAAGAGGTTCTTTCCCCCGAGATCCATGTTCTCGTATGGCAGTCTCAATCACCGCAACCACCGCAAGATCGGGATTATTGATGATGGCATCGCTTACATGGGCGGCTTTAATATCGGAGATAAATACACGACTGAAAACGATAATCTCGGGTATTGGCGTGATTCTCATCTGCGTATCACTGGAAGTGCCGTTCATCACCTCCATGACCAGTTTATTTCCGATTGGAATAAAGGGAGAAAAGTTGGATCTCACGAATTTCACAGTTATCAAGTGCCGGTTTTTTCCTCTTTAAATAGTGGCGTCCCTATGCAAATTGTGGCGAGCGGGCCGGGGCTCGAACACAATCAAGTGAAAAATGGATTTGTCCGGATGATTCAAAAGGCCAAGCACTATATCTATATCCAAACCCCTTATTTTATCCCTGATTTTGGTCTGTTCGATAACTTACGGGTCGCCATCCTAAGCGGCATCGATGTGAAAATAATGATTCCGAATAAACCCGATCACCCTTTTATCTATTGGGCGACGTACTTTTATATCGGTGAGCTCATTAAACTCGGTGCCACTGTATATATTTATGATCATGGGTTTATACACGCGAAAACGATGGTCGTAGATGATCAAGTAAGCACACTCGGAACAACAAATATGGATGAGAGAAGTGTCCGTCTAAATTTCGAGGTCAACACATTTATGTACGATGAAGCAATGGCCTTGCGTATGAAAGAAACATTCCAACATGACCTTGCCCATTGCCGCAAACTCCCCCTTGAAGAGTACGAACAGCGTTCTACATGGATTCGTATAAAAGAGAACTTCTCGAAGTTGTTGTCTCCATTGTTATAGTTTACGGGGGACGGTTTTCCCTTATGGTGCTGTCGATTCCTTTGTGAAATATTTGAAAGGAATATGATCCTATGGTTTCTTTCTGTATTTTTGACGGAGGTGATGGAGATTGACTTATTATGCATCCCCCTTATCGGATTTACGGGTGCTATTGTAGCAGGGATTTATCATATTTGGATCATTGGCGTATAACGGGGTATGGCAACGATTCCTGTATTTTCGGTCCATTTGCTTAAATTCAGCCGATAATAGTTCAAGGATTATCTAAAATACTTGCTGCCATGACAATGAGATTCTATACTTTTTTTGACTATAGGGAGTATTCCGAGATACGTGCAAAAATATAACACAGTGTGATGGAAACCTTGAAATCGGTACTGTAAGCAATGCGTCTGGGACATAACCCTGTAAAAATGAATAAACCGCGTGAAATCAAATTTTAAAACCTTGATTCCACGCGGTTTTATTTTTTGTTCTAACATCAATTAGTTTATACCTTCTGTTCCAGCCTTATTTTCCATATTCCCTTGTGTTCAGTCTATGATTTTGTCAACGCCGAATAGGATCTTCTTTACCTTTCTCAACCAACCATTCCGTACTTCTTTCTACCAACCCGAGGGTTAAAAAGCCATTGCCTTCTGCTTGATTCGCATAACCAATGGGGGTTGTCCGTCGAATTAACTGAGCGTAGATTTCTGCTTCTGAAAGGGATCGTTCAAAATCACGTTCAGCCATGTTGATCAGCATAGCTACGCCACCTGCGACATGGGGGGTAGACATGGAGGTTCCTGTTAACTCGGCATACTCCCCATTGATATACGTGGATAAAATGTTTACACCGGGAGCAACGAGGTCGATTTCATCATTCGTATTCGTAAATTCAGTGGTTTCCAGATCAAAGTTTACGGCGCCTACGGCGATCGTTTCGTTATAAGCACCGGGATATGCAAACTCATCTGTGTTCTCTTCGCCATCTCCTTCATTACCGGCTGCGCACACAACAGAAACCTCTTGCTCAACCGCATATTGAATGACGTCATGGAGTTGTTCAACGTCTTCAGGGCTTCCGAGCGACATCGTGATGACCCGAACCCGTTCTTCGTTGGGTCCTCTCCAATCGACCGCATAACGAACGGCTTCAATGATCCATTCCATCTGACCACTGCCATCCTCACTTAAAGCTTTTAAAATACAAAGATCCGCTCGAGGCGCAACACCTAAAACGCCATTCCCGGTCTTTGTAGCAGCAACTGTCCCAGCCACATGGGTACCATGTCCATTATTATCCGAAAAATTAGTTTCATCCCCGTTGTAATCAGTCGTGAAGTTTCTTCCTCCAATAATTCTTTCTTGCAAATCAGGATGATCCGTTTGACAACCCGTGTCAATGACCGCTATGACCTGCCCTTCACCTTTTTCTTCAGCCTCCCACAACATCGGAGCCTCGACCATTTCAATGCCTGTCGGTACTTCAGATGACGTCGTCACAACTCTTTCACGTTTAAAAGGAATCAGACGAGCTTTTTTCATCATTAACGCCTCCTTAACTATGGGTTATAGTATGTATTCCCACTTTCCTTTCAATAAAAACGTAAATTTGGTAAATTTAAGAATTTAGTGAACAATTCCATGTTGGTTTTATGGGTGTAGAACCAACATTTATGCACAGATACCAATGTAAATATGAACCATATGATCTTCCTAGTGCAGCCTGTCGAAAAAAAGCGGTCACACCAACGATCGGAAGACCGGATTAGGGCTTCAAACTGGGGTCAGTGATCGATTGGATTAAACCGCCACAGCCCGAATTAAGGTATCAAAGGCTATCGTCAATGACCGAATGGTTTCTTGCGAAGCAGGCTCCCCGGTCGCCATGAAACAGTTCATGGCGACCGAACACGAAAGCCAATCTCTCATTCGGTCGCCATGAGGCAGCCATGCCGACCGAATATCTTTGATACAAGCCTTTTCGGTCACCATGAAGCGGCTATGACGCCCGAACGCTTTCGATTCAGGCCATTACGGTCGTCATAAAACGGTTATGGCGACCGAACACGAGAACCGACCACTTTCTCGGTCGCCATGACGCGGTAAATTGTCCGTTAGGGAGCCAGAAGCGTTGCCGACCGAACTTCTGCCAACTGTCTCCATGATTAGGTAATTAAGCCACCTTGCACTAGTGATCCTATCTTTTTTAATACACCTTAATTCAATATACTATTTCTATTATGAATTTTTTCTATCCAAAAATGAAGGCAGCGCCCTGTTCCCGGCACTGCCTTTTCCGTTATTCACTGCTGTACTTTGTCCCGTAACGCTCTTTTCAAAAACTTTCCTACTGACGTTTTTGGGATTTCGTCCATGAACAACACGTCGTCCGGAAGCCACCATTTTGCAAATTGTGGTCGGAGGAAATCGTTAATGTCGTCTTTTGAGATCGATACTTTATCGCCATCTTTGACGACCACACATGCCACGGGGCGTTCTTGCCATTTCGGATCGGCCACCGCTACCACTGCCGCTTCCTGTACAGCATCATGGGCCATAATCGCGTTTTCCAACTCTACCGACGAAATCCACTCGCCCCCGCTTTTGATCAAATCTTTCGTGCGATCAACAATATTGATGGACCCTTCCTCATCAATGGTCACAACATCGCCGGTGTAGAGCCATCCATCCTGAAAAGCTTCCTCGCTGCGATTATCGTTATGATATTCATCGGCAATCCACGGGCCGCGAATGAGCAGTTCGCCCATGTCCTCCCCGTCCCATTTGATATCGCCGTTTTCATTGATCGCTTTGATATCGATGCCCGGAACCGCCATTCCCTGTGTCGAGCGAACATCCATCCGTTCGGCTTCAGGGAGCTCCTGTTGATGGCTTTTCAGACGGGATAGGGTCACAAGAGGCGTCGTTTCCGTCATCCCGTAAGCATGAACGAAAGGAATGTTGTATTCCTTTTCAAATTTCTCGATCATTCCTTTTGGTGCTGCGGAACCTCCGCAAAGGACCGCGCGCAAGCTGCTCATATCATAATTTTCTTGTTCCAACACTTGCAACAACCCGAGCCAAATCGTGGGAACGCCGGCAGTGATCGTTACGCCTTCACTTTGAATCAGTTCTGCTATCAACTTAGGTGTAAAGTTCGGTCCCGGCAACACTTGCTTTGATCCAAACCATGTCGACGAAAAAGGCATTCCCCATGCGTTAACATGAAACATGGGCACGACAGGCATACTGACATCATCCTCGGATGCCGCGGCCGAGTCGGCCAAGCCGAGGGACAATGTGTGCAACGCAATCCCCCGATGGGAATAGACGACGCCTTTCGGCAATCCTGTCGTCGCCGATGTATAGCACATCGCTGCCGGTTCATTTTCATCGATATCCTGTAAAAATTCGTACGTTTCGTCGCCGTCGCGGATGAGTGCTTCATAAGAATATATCGGCGCTAGCGACGTTTCCGGAAGCTCATCCTTGTCGGTCATCACCACGAACGTATGCACAGACGTGAGCTTATCCTTGACCCTCTCGATCAAAGGCAACAAGTCTTCATCAATCAAGAGCACACGGTCTTCGGCATGGTTAATGACGTGTACGAGGTGCTCTTCCGGAAGACGGATATTGATCATATGGATGATGCCGCCCATCCCGGGGACGCCGAAATACGCTTCCAAATGGCGATGGTGGTTCCACGCAAAAGAGCCGACACGTTCGCCTCTTTGCACACCGAACTTTTCAAGAACGCTCGCCAATGCGCGCGTGCGTTTGCCAATATCCCTGTATGTCAGACGATGCGTCGTATCCAATGTCCTGGAAACCACTTCCTTTTTCGGAAAATATGTTTCCGCGCGCTCCAACATTGGCGCTACCAATAGTTGTGTATTCATCATTGCTGATCACTCCCCTTTATAGTCATCGTTTAGTTCTGCCAATAGTTCATCCGTATGTTCCCCGAGCCGAGGTCCCTTTGAGTGAATAGACGCCGGACTTTCGGATAACTTAATCGGAGAACCGATGTGTTGTGCGCCATTTACGCTTTGGACCATCTCCCTTTCAAGCACGTGGGGATCACGTGTGACTTCTTCCATCGTCAGCAGCGGCGCCACACAAGCCTCTCGATCTTGAAACACGTCCATCCATTCCGATAAATCTTTTTCGGAAATAACGGCTTGGATCTCCGCTTTTAAGCGATGTTGCTCGGCTACTGAAGCATACTGCAGTGGGATCAATGATTCTTTTCCGACCCCTTCGCAAAACGCTTTCCAAAACTTCGGCTCCAATGCACCGACGGACAACCAGCGCCCATCTTTCGTTTCATAAACTTCGTAACAGGCATTTCTGCCGGCAAGCGGCAACTCCTCTTTTTGAACCGACTGTTTTTTTACAAAATGTTCCGGAAGGATGGTTTGCAGCCAAGCGATCACCCCGTCCAGCATGGATATATCGACCATTTGTCCGCGTCCGGTTTGCCTTTTTTCTAACAACGCGAGTAAAATGCCTGCGATAGCAGGAAGGGCGCCACCACCTATGTCCGCGATTTGAACGGAAGGGATCGACGGCTTTTCATACGTTTTGCCCATTAAGTGAAGAATGCCGGCGTAACTAAGATAATTAATATCATGGCCGGAGTACTGTGCGTAAGGCCCGGTTTGCCCGTAGCCGGTTATCGCGCAAAAAATAAGTCCGGGGTTGATATCTTTCAATGTTTCATAGCCGATGCCGAGCCTGTCCATGACACCGGGCCGAAAGGATTCAATCACCACATCGGCCGTCTTGGCCATTTTTAAAAAAGTGTCTTTTCCTTCTTCCGTTTTTAAATCAAGCGTGACGCTCTTTTTATTGCGATTCAAAGAATGAAAAAGTGCGCCATTTTCATCGACTATCGGCGGCATTACGCGCGCGTAATCGCCCACGTTCGTTTCTTCAATTTTAATCACTTCAGCACCAAAATCGGCGAGTAGCATCGTCGCGTAAGGACCGGGTAGAAGACGTGTGAGGTCAAGTACGCGTACATTACCGAGTGTATTGGACATGTCTTTCCCTTCTTTATCATTAAGTCTCTTTCAAGGCTTCACGCATTTTATATTTTTGTAATTTTCCTGAAGCATTACGCGGCAATTCCTCTACCACTTGTAGCTTTCGTGGAATCTTGAACGCGGCCATTTCATCACGACAGAACTCTTCCAGTTCCGCAAGGGTTATCGTCTCTCCCGGTTTGGGGGCAACAACGGCGGTCACAACCTCTCCCCATGTAGGGTCCGGTGTACCGACCACTCCGGCCTCCAATATTTTCGCATGTCCGTAAAGAACGTTTTCCACTTCCACTGTATAGACGTTTTCTCCGCCGGAAATGATCATATCCTTGCTTCGGTCAACGAGAGTGATGTATCCTTCTTGGTCACGCACGGTTAAATCACCGGTATGAAGCCACCCATCTACAATGGTGGTTGCTGTCGCTTCCGGTTTCTTATAATATTCCTTCATAATGGGATCCCCTCGCAAGAGGAGCTCCCCGACTACTCCGTCTGCTGCCTCCGATCCGTTCTCGTTTGCCACTTTCGTCTCTACAAATAGCATAGGGTAACGGCCGGACTTTCCAATGTGATCTTTATGATCTTCCGGCATAAGACCGATTCCACTCGGTCCTCCTTCCGTTAACCCACATAAATTGTAAAATTGGTTTGTATTAAATAACTTCATACTTTGGCGTACAACATCAGGAGCCATCGGTGCTGCGCCATATCCGCACAATTTGATTGAATCAAGTTCATATTCGTCTGCATTCGGCACTTGCAACAAATAGGAATACATCGTCGGAATTCCAAAGAAAAAGGTAATCCGGTGTTTTTCGATCATTTCAAGTACGGTTGTAGGATCAAAATCACGAAGAATGACGTGTGTCGCTCCTACATAAAGCCCTTGCAACAAAAAGAGATTTAACTGGGCAGAGTGAAACAATGGCGCCACATGAAGATGGGTTTCATTCGCGTGCAAACCCATCAGTCCCGTTACGCCTTGGGAAATGTACAAGATTCGTTTGTGATCAAATAGCGCGCCTTTCGGAAGCCCTGTTGTCCCAGAGGTATAAAGGATTTCAAAATCATCATCTTCGTCTATACGTACATTAGGTTCTTCATCTGACGCGTGAAAGACATTCTCAAATGAAAGATGCTTGTCTAGCTTTGCTGTCGGCACGGAAACAACATCACGTATCCCGGAAATGGAAGCGCTTGCTTCGTTGATAATTTTTTCGAACTCCTCGTCACAAACGACTGTAACTGTGTCCGACTGTTCCAAAATATATTGAACTTCATTCCCGATGAGCCGAAAGTTAATAGGCACAAGGACAGCACCAAGCTTTGCTGCTCCATAAAAGGCAATCACAAAATCATCTGAGTTTTTCATCATCAAGGCTACTTTGTCACCTTTGTGCACCCCTAACTGCGTCAAACCATTTGCGAAACGATTAATGCGTTGATTCAGTTCCCAATAGGTGTATGTTCGATCATTATAAATCAAAGCCATTTTCTCCGGGTGGCGACGAACGTTTTGAACAAAAACGGAAATGAGATTCATGTTTTGCCCCTCCCCCGCGTTAGATTGTTTATCTCAGCTTCCTCCCTAGACACTCCCTTTACAAGTATATTCTGAACATATACGATTATCCTCACGCTAATGGAGTCGTTATGCTCTTATCCTAGCAGTTTGTTGATAAATGGACAAGAGTATTTTCGACTGTCCCTCCCGGACAGGCTCTTCCTTCTCTTGCCTATATAAACTGCGAAAAAAAACAGCCCAAAATGGGCTGTTTTAAGCGAATGAAAGCTTACTGTTTTTCTTCTCCTTCAATCTCGACCTCTTCGTCCGGGAGCGATTGCTCGAATTCCTCGCGTTTTTCTTCAAGTTCACGCTTGGATTCTTCCTGGAAATCGGGTTCAAACTCTTGTTGTTTGCTCTCCAGACGTAATATATCGTACTCATTGCTTAACGCTTTAACGAGTGATATAGCCAACAGTATCACGACGAACGAGAATGGGAATGCGGCAATGAGCATCGCCATCTCCAAGGCTTCCAGACCACCGGAAAATAGAAGGACAGAAGCTGTTCCTGCAAGGATCACGCCCCAAATGATTTTAATGTTCAGGGGTGGATTAAGCCTTCCGCCGGTCGTAAGCATGCCTAGCACAAATGTCCCTGCATCGGCAGACGTCACAAAGAACGAGGCAATCAGCAACACGGCTATGCCGATTACAAGGGTTGCCAGTGGGAGATTTTCCAGAAACGCGAATAGGGCAACTTCGTCCCCTTGCGCTCCCACGAGGTCATATAACTGTCCTCCCAACGATTGATCCATCTCGATGCCGGCGACACCTAAAACCGCGAACCAAATCGCGCTAAACACGAACGGGACTGCCGTAACCCCGATGACAAATTCCCGGATGGTTCTACCCTTGGATACCCGGGCAATAAACGTTCCGACGAACGCCGACCAACCAATCCACCAAGCCCAGTAAAAGAGTGTCCAATCATTTAGAAAGTCCCGCTCTCCTGTGAAGGCATTCATGTCAAACGTCATGCTGGGCAGGTTTTGTAAATAATTCCCTGTTGTCGTCATAAACGAATCAACCATCTGCACCGTTGATCCGAGCACGAATACAAAAATCATCAAACCGATTGCTACAATGATGTTCATCCAGCTTAAATAACGGATCCCCCGATCGACACCGCTGACCGCCGAGGTAATAAAAAGGACGGTTATGATCAGAACGACGAGCAGCTGCGTCATGATAGTGTTCTCTATGCCATCAAAACTAAAGCTTAAGCCGGCGGTAATCTGCGTCGCGCCCAAACCTAGGGAAGTGGCAATACCAAAGATGGTGCCGAATACGGCCAACACATCAACCGCTTGTCCCCAGCCGCCTTTTGCCCGATCCCCCAATATCGGGGTGAGTGCAGAGCTTATCAAGATCGGCGCCTGATGCCTGAATTTAAAATACGCGAGGACCAAGCCAACAACGGCATATGTAGCCCACGGATGGATTCCCCAATGGAACAACGTATGTTGCAGCGATTCTTCCGCTGCTGCCATCGAACCGGGATCTTCCGATGGCGGAGCGTGAAAATGCGTCAACGGTTCCGTAACACCGAAGAATACGAGACCGACGCCCATTCCCGCTGTAAAGAGAAAGGCAAACCATGTAAAATAACTGTATTCCGGTTTCTCATCCGGTTTTCCGAGTGTAATCCTTCCATAAGGACTTACCACCATAAAGATGGCAAAAAGGACAAAGAACGTCATGACTAGCATATAAAACCAGCCAAGGTTTGAAGCTATAAAACCATCGATAAACCCAAGTACAGTTTCAACATTCTCGGGTAAAAAGGTACCCCATAGTATAAAAACCGTCGCGATGGCTACGGCCACCCAAAATACGGGCGTTAATTTACTATTTTTCTTTTGCATCCTAAATCCTCCTGACTTAAGTATGACGAAAACTCTACCTAGTGTATAACATCCACATGAAAACCTTCAAGGATTTCTTCCCAAAAAATGTCGAAAGTATGCATTTAAAATCAAAATTACGGATATATTATATAAATTAAAACAAGGCTAGTCACAATATGCGGCAACAGGAATAGGAATAATTTAAAACTTATGCTACTTCCTTCCTTGGCGGTTTTTTTATAATCCCCATCCATCTTCTTTTTATGCCGGTGTTCATCTTTAATGGTAATGAGGCTCACAAATCCTAAGATAACAATCCCCACCATCGCGATCCAACCGGAAATCGTATACACATGGCTAATCTTTTGCGTAACGAGTGAAAATACGACAATAAGCAGCCACAAAGTGAGGCCGCTTAAAAACCAATTGCGTTTTTTCCCCATATCCAATCCTCCGCCCCAAGTGCCTATTTTCGCTCCTGCAAGTCTGCCATAGACCCGCCTTTTCAGCCTATGCAGTTTTTATGTAGTTCAACTGCCCTTTCACTATCTAATTGTTCATCATACATTATTACTGATACATGTTGAAAGGGGGATTAAAATGTACGGAGCAGGCGGAGGATTTGCGCTCATTGTTGTGCTGTTCATCCTTCTGATCATTGTAGGAACATCGTTTGGCGGAGGAAAAGGTTACGGCGGCTATGGTTATGGCGGCGGTTTTTGCTAATCATTAGCCGCTCAACGTATAAAACTCCCACTGGTCAAGTGGGAGTTTATCTTCTCTTATACCATTTGACGATCCCAAAATCGATGGGCGGCAATCGCTTCGATGAACGGTTGGACAAAATCCGTATTATTATCTCCCTGCACGACGCCCACTCCATCGGCCAAGTTTATTTTTTTCAGCCAATGTAAACCCTCATTGCTTGCCGCTATTGGCTTGAAGTGCTCAAATGCTTGCCTCATAAACTTGGTCGCGCCTCTTTCAAACATGGCATCGGCATTTTTCCCTCCATCTACATAGACCGCATCAAACACGACCGAAGCATCGGTTTGAAAGGTATGCTTGGCCTCGACCTTACTGTCGCCCACCCCCGTGATCGGACCGATTTTGTCACTTAAAACCCTTGGATCGACGCCCGCTGCCGCCAAACCGTCGATCATGGCTTCCACTTTTTGGCCGTCATAGCCATCAGCGACAATAATTGCGACTCTACGCGTCTGCGCACTTTTCGTCGTATTCGCCTGACTGAGGGCTGACGATTGTTTCGTTACACTGGAACCTCCGGAAGTTGGCGGCGTGCTTCCAATCGTTTCGGCAAAGGCCGCGGTCATATCCACGTCCACATTGGCAAACATGTCAACGATTCTTTGCTTGACGTCTTTGCTTTTCACTTTGCCGACCTCAAAACGGAACGCATCAATAATATGCTGTTTTTCCGGTTCGCTCATGCTGTTCCAGAACAATTTTGCTTGCGAGAAATGGTCCTTGAAACTATCGCTGCGCGCGCGTATTTTATGCCCGTCGACTTTTTCTTGATAATGGCCATAACCCCCTTCTTCTTCGCTGACCGTGTAAGGGGAGCTGTTGGCTAACGCGTTTCGATGGTGGGCGACGTTCCCTACATTGATCGTCTGGCGCATAAACCCTTCGCGTTGATTATTAAAAAATGGACATACCGGTCGGTTTATCGGAATTTCGTGATGATTCGGGCTGCCGAAACGAAGGATTTGCGTATCCAAGTACGAAAAAAGACGGCCTTGCAACAACGGATCATTGGTAAAGTCAATGCCCGGAACAATATTAGCCGGATGAAAAGCTACCTGCTCCGTTTCTGCGAAAAAATTGTCAACATTGTGGTTCAACGTCATTTTTCCGATCATGCGCACCGGCACATCTTCTTCCGGCCAAATCTTCGTGGGATCGAGAATATCAAAATCAAACGCGAACTCATCTTTTTCATCAATGATCTGCACGCCTAGCTCAAACTCCGCGGGATTGCCCAAGTTAATATTGTCCCACAAGTCGCGACGGTTAAAATCAGGATCTGCCCCGCCGATGATTTCCGCTTCCTCCCAAGAAAGGGAGTGAACACCGAGAACAGGTTTCCAATGGAATTTTACAAAAGAACCTTTCCCTTCCTCATTGACGAATCGAAACGTGTTCACACCGAAACCTTCCATCATCCGAAAACTTCTCGGGATGGCACGGTCGCTCATGAGCCACATAATCATATGGGCGCACTCCTGATTTTGCGAGACCCAATCCCAAAACGTATCGTGGGCAGCGGTCGCCTGCGGGATTTCATTATCAGGTTCCGGCTTAATCGCGTGCACAATGTCCGGGAATTTAATCGCATCCTGAATAAAAAAAACCGGCATATTATTGGCCACCAAATCGTAGTTGCCTTCTTCTGTGTAAAATTTCGTCGCGAACCCGCGCACGTCACGCGCAGTATCTTTCGAGCCCCGTTGGCCGACGACCGTTGAAAATCGGACGAATACAGGCGTTTTCACGCTTGGATCCTGCAAAAACTTTGCCTTCGTAAACGGCTTCATCGATTCGTAGACTTCAAATTCGCCATGGGCGGCAAATCCGCGCGCGTGCACAACCCGTTCCGGCGTACGCTCATTGTCAAAATGAGTAACTTTCTCTCGGAAATGGAAATCATCCATAATCGTCGGACCGCGCTCTCCCGCTTTTAAAGAAAATTCATCCTCGCTCATTTTCAAACCTTGATTTGTCGTCAATGGCTTGTCCCGATTATCATAACTCCGAAACGCTTCCAGCTGTTCATTTTTGCTGTTTTCGCTAAAATTTTGTTCTTCCTCATTGATGTTCTTTTTATCCGCCACGTTGACACGCTCCCTTCCTTAGTAAAGCGCAAGCGTCCTTCGTCAAACGAGGCGCCTGCGCTGGACTTCACTCGACTATATCGTTTGTTGTTTCAAGACCGGATATATGGCTCCTACATTTTGAATATCCATGGCAGGGGCAGGCGCAAGTGGATAGTATCCCTTGTTCACCATGTATTGCCAAATATCATAGGAATGATGGCTACTATTTAAAAAGCAGTTCTCAAAAAACGTACGCAATTCCGGGTTCGCGCATTCTGTGGCTGCCTTTGCATAATTTGTGGCTGCTGCTTTTTGATTGAGCAAATAAGCCGTCGCGATTTCCCGATCATTCGGTTGTTGTTCCGTCAAACGCATTTCCACCGGGGGGAGTGGATTAACCGGCGTTTCGGTATAACTCGTTAAATTCGGCGTATACGTGTCCGGTTGAAACGTAGAGATATCGGGGGTGGAAGCGTCTTGTAAAAACTCCACCTTCATATTATAATCGTCAACATGCATCGGAAAATGTTGGGTTAGCATTTGCTGTAATTCCGGGTCTTGGGCTTGTTTCATCCAAGTCGACATACAAGAAACGGTGTTGAAACAACTCATGGTAAGTTCGCTTAATTCATGGAATTCATGTCCGGCTAATTGCATATACTTTTTCCTCCAAATGTCATAAATTATTTCGCAAACTTAGGCTATCCGTGCATATATGGATTTATTCATCCTTTATGAGGCGTCCATAAACTGAGAACAAGAGGGCTTCATACGCGTTTATCGGCCCTCTCATTCGCGCTTATCGAGCCGACGTTCAAGTTCGGCAATCTGCTGCTGTAACGCTTCTATTTTGGCATCCGTATCAGAGTTAGAGCTGGAGTTCGGGTTACCATTAGGTTCATCGAGGCCTGTAGGAAGTGGGATGTCCCCATTTATACCATTTTCATCGGGGTCCTCCGTCACTTCTTCCCTTTGCAGTTCCCGATACGCTATGCTGGCAGCTGAAAATTGGAGTCCTTCCCCGAGGACAGCCAACAATTGCCCAAAATATTCCAATTTAACGATAAGCGATTCGGGATCCTGTTCCTCGTTCGTTGTTTGCGTTTGCGGAGGGTGCCAACCATACATGGAAGAATAAGAACGTTTCCTGCCACCGAACACCATCATCACCTCGAATCCGCCCATTAGGTAGGGATTGCTGAACAACTGGCAGATATCAGCTGAAGCCGGGATGCCGCTTCCATGGCTTCGCTTTTTCGCGGACGAACGGTCAAGCCTCCTCGCGCAAAACCGGCGCTGCGGAGTCTTGACGCGTCCGTTTTTCCGCTGGAGTCCCGCCATTGCAGCGTCATCCCTTCGTATGTTTCCAGACGTGCAAGGGTTTTCTGCTTTTAGGATAGATTTCCGTGCATCCAGTTTTGACAACATCAACGGAAAATGCTTATGTGCCAATCTTTTTCCGTTATTCAGCAGCCCCTAGGTATATATCCCATTGTATGTAGGCATGCATGAAAAAGTGTACGTCAAACTGCACACTAAGGAGAGCCCATATAAGCGTCTGACTACGGGTCGTACTCGCTTAGGCCCTCCTTCACCGGTCTTCGAGCCGTCGCTCAAGCTCGGTAATCTGTTGTTGCATTGCTTCCATTTGTTGCGCCATCATTGTGATGGCATCTGTATCGGGATTACGGTTGGGGTCGGGGTTCGGTTCATCGAGCGGGGTAGCATCGAATTGTTGTAGTTCTCGAAGTGCTATACGGGCAGCTGATAACGAAATCCCACTACCGAGGAGAAATAACACTTGCGAAATGTATTGCATTTTTAGGATCAATGATTCGGAATCCCGCACACCGCTCATTGGTTGCGAGGACTGCTGTCCGTACTCGGAAGCGTAAGGCTGCCTATCATCGAACACCATCATCACCTCAAATTATCTGCCATTAGGTATTTATCCCATTGTATGTAGGCATTTATGAAAAAGTGTACACCCGGAATGACAGTCAAAACAGGAGGGAAAATAGATGTGCGGCCGCTTTACGTTATTCGATCAAATCAAAGCCATCCAAAAACGCTTCGGCATTAATGTCAGTAAATTGGACGAAGCAACACCCAGCTTTAATATCGCCCCCTCGCAATCTGTTATCGCGATCATTAATGATGGAGAGCGAAACAGGCTAGGTCAACTGCGTTGGGGACTCATCCCTTTTTGGGCAAAAGACACAAAAATCGGCTATAAAATGATTAATGCACGCGCGGAAACGATAACAGAAAAAAGCAGCTTTAAACACGCCTTCATCCGCAGGCGATGCCTCATTCCCGCGAATGGGTTTTATGAATGGAAAACCGTCAATGGACAAAAACAACCGTACCTTATTCAACTGAAAGGGGAAGGATTATTCGGATTCGCAGGCTTATGGGAGAAATGGACAGACGGGGAAGAAACCATTTTTTCTTGTGCGATTATTACGACCGAGGCAAATGAAATGATGAGCGACATTCACCACCGCATGCCCGTCATTGTTAAAAAGGAAGAAGAAGCATCATGGCTGGATCCAAACATTCAAGATCCAAACACACTCAAGCAATTTCTTCTTCCCATTGACTCAGACGAAATGAAAGCTTATGCGGTCTCCGCAGACGTCAACAGCGCGAAAAACAACCACGAGGGATTGCTGAATTCGCTATAAACGTGAATGTCAGGCTGTGCGATCGACCACCTCTTGGGATCGATCGCTGAATAGATTCCGTCGTCCCGGGCGCCGTGAAGTCCCATGACGACCGTATTCGATCAGGGTAGGCCTTTTCAGGCACCATAAAGCTCTCTTGGTGACCGTATTCGTGTCGGGACAGCCCTTTTCAGGCGTCATGAAGCTCTCTTGGTGACCGTATTCGTGCGGGACAGCCTTTTTCAGGTGCCATAAAGCTCCCTTGGCGACCGTATTCGTGCAGGGCAGCCCTTTTCAGGCGTCATGAAGCTCTCTTGGTGACCGTATTCGTGCGGGGCAGCCTTTTTCGGGCGTCATAAAGCTCTCATGACGACCGTATTCGTGCGGGGCAGCCTTTTTCAGGCGTCATAAAGCTCCCATGGCGACCGTATTCAATCGGAACACCCTTTTCAGGTGCCATGAAGGACTCCCTGTTCTATACGTCAGCCCTTTATCACTGTATGTTTTTGAATAAATTCCCTCAACTCTTCAACCGTAAGCCCTATTTTTTAGCCTCGCGCATGATTTTCACCCAATCTTCTTCCGCCCTTTCGCGATCCCTATTCATACGTACACCTTCCTCTGCGTATTTTTTATCTATCCATGGCTTGCGAGCGGATTAAAAAAATAAAAATTATGAATACAATTCGGCGTCTATTATCCCCTATATTGTTTTTTACTAAACCGATAGTCACCTATCCTATAGTATAGGCCTAAGCCTTCCCCGAAAAATGTAAAGCAACACGACGAAAACAGATTTATTTTCGATAAATTTGCATATTTCCGTGCTGAAAAAGGAGCCTCGCGTGGGCTCCTCTTTTTTAATCCGAATCTTCTTCGACAATATCCTGTTCTGCATCGAGTTCGTAATCCGCCCCTTCGGAATAGTCATTTGCCGCGTCCCAAAGAAGGAATTCGTAGATGCCATTATCATAAAGCGCCTGGATTTGCGCCTCTACTTCATCTGCGCCGTATTCCATCCAGTCGCCATCCTGCAAATAGGAAGCTGTGAAGTCCTGAAGCCAAGGCCTGGAGATTGGTGGATCTTCCATATCATCCATTAGTTCATTTTCCAGTTGGGCGTATTCGTCAACAATATTATACGGCTCAAGATCGGGTTGATCGATACCAAAATGCGGCGTCCAATGGCTCGGATAAATCATCGATGACATAATATCAACGTTTTCGGCGATTTCAGTGAAGTTTTGTCCAATGCCCGGGGTTTCCTCTACCGTTGCCGCGTAACCGAAAATATCACCCGAAACTTTTACCCCATAAGGCCTTAACTCTTCACGGGCATATTCAACAAAATCGGTGACAGCCGCTACGCGGTTTTGGATATTATCCTCGCCGGATTCGGCATAATTCCCTTCGCTATATTCGAGGTCATCATCGCGATTTTCAAATCCTTCCGGAAAACGTATATAATCGAGCTGTATTTCTTTAAAACCAGCTTCAGCCGCTTTTTTTGCCACTTCAATATTGTACTCCCATACTTCTTCATCGAACGGATTGACAAATGATTCGCCGCTGCTGTTTGACCACACGTCCCCGTTTTCCAAAAAGGAAAGCTCCGGCTCTTCCTCGGCCAACTCTGTATCTTTGAAAACGACGAGACGAGCGATGGGATAAATGTCGTTTTCCTCAAAAGTATCCATCATCCCCTCCATATCGTCGATGATTTCATTGGTATTGGCCTGGACACGCTCATCGTCTGAACCCGTGTCATAGGTAACAAACCCGTGATCATCCTTAACGTCAACCACAATGCTGTTCAAGGACGTTTCGTTGACAAAATTGACGAGATCATCAGCATTATCGCCCCCCATGGAATGGGCCGTCGAGAAAATCCCCTTGACCCCGTCTTCCGGGTATTCGATCTCAACACCGCTGTCATACGTGAAACGATCGGGAATTAAGTGTGGAAGCGCGAGCAAGTCATCGTCGTTTAGTTCAAATAACGCTTCTTCCTCTTCTGCCTCTTCCTCGCCATTCTCTTGTTCTTCCTCGTTTTCATCTGCAGCAACCGGATCATGATAGCCGCTGAAAGCAACCGTTCCGGCCAATAAAGCGATGGTTATTTTTTTGCTCATGAGCTCGCCTCCTCCGATATTTCGACGTCTTCAAGTGCGGCTTCCGTTGTGAGCAGCTCATCATGAATGCTTTCAAGCAGCTCGTGAACGTCTTCCTGGGCCTCGTTGACGGTTTCAATCCCATCAGCAAGAAATTCGAAATCGCTATCCTCGCCTAATCCGCTGAAATAGTCGTCTTGGGTCTGAAGTTCCGAGCCGTATGTTTCCACAAATTCGTTCAACTCATTATGTAAGGAAGCGGTTTGTTCATTTAACTGTTCCAATTCGTCCATGGGCAGCTCTTCACTGTCTCCATCTTCGAGCACCGTCGCTATGATATCATTTTCCATCTGCATGGCTTGCGCGGAATCGTTGATCGCTGCCAAATGGGATTCTCTTTCTTCAAGATTTGCGAACACTTGAGCTTCCCGTGCTGAAAAAAGTTCAGCCTCGTTTTCTGCCAAGTCTTCTTCAAATCCCTCTAGCATCTCTTCCTCTTGAGCCAATATCTCATTGATGTAAGCGATGACATTATCTTTTTGATTTTCTATTTCAGCCACCGACGACGTAGCATCTTCGATACCGACTGATTCGCTGCAGCCTGCAAGCGAAACAGCACCGATCGTGATGGCGGCCGTTTGCACCCATCTTTTCAATGGACCCCCTCCTTTTTCTATTAAAAAACTTAAGTCTAGTATATCAGCTTTACATTAATTACTAAATGATTTCTCTAACTTTTTTTTACCTACGATCGGCTTTATAATGGTATATAATGCTGTTTATCCGAATAAAGATTGATCGATCACGAAATGGGAGGGAACGATGCAAAAGTGGTATTATTTAGTTGATGACGGAGAAGTCATTGGACCATTCGCAGACATTGAAATGATCGAATTATATACAGGAGAAAAAATTCATAGCGAAACGTACGTCTGGAATGAACATTTGGATGAATGGCTTTATTTCCGTGATTCACCCCTTTTTAACGAGGAATGGAAAGAAAACGAACCAGAACCCGAACATCAAAAGATTCGGGAAGCATCGAGCCGCATCTCTTTTCGGGAACTGTTCTCGGAAGTACCCAAAAAGCATGCCGGAGGCAACTCCGAACGGGAATCTTCATTGCCACGCCCATGGATATTTTCCCGCGTCTTGCTTGTCATGATGCTCACGGCGGCCGCCCTTTTTTCTATGGCCTATCTATTCTATCTCCCCCAGTTTTTACCTGGGATCCTGATCGTCAGCGCTTTTTCTATTCCTTTCGCGCTCGTTGTCTTTTTTTGGGAAATAATCTCCCCGAAAAACGTACACCTTTATGACCTCGGGCAAATGTTTTTTATCGGCAGTCTCGTCGCGTTAGTTCTCATGCAAATCTTGTACAATTTGTTTCCATTGGGAGAATGGCGCATCCCCGGGGCAATTTTGATCGCCATCATCATGACACTAGGCAAATTAGCGCTCATCGCTGTATTTCTTCATCGATTGAACACACGCTATTATGTAAACGGATTGTTAATCGGTGCCACCATAGGCGCTGCGTTCGCCATTTTTGAGTCGTTGGGACACGCATTTCACGCATATGCATCCGGAGGATATGGCGAAATCCTGGACACACTGGCCTTGCACGGATGGTCAGCAGCCGGCTCCCACACGATTTGGGGAAGCCTCATCGGAGGGGCGCTCGCTTTCGTAAAACGAAACGATTCACTGAAAAAAAACCATTTCACCGACCCGGGCTTTTTAAAGTTACTTACGATCCCGGTTGTTTTGCACGCGGCTTGGAACATTTCTCTTCTTACCGATTATTATGTTTTGCTATTGATTGCATTAAGCGTCATTGTCTGGGTGTTTATTTTTCGGGGGATTCAACGAGATCTGGGCGAAAAACAGCGGGAGGTGGAAAGCTAGCCATGAAGATTTACGTAGACGCGGATGCTTGTCCGGTTAAAGATATTATTATTGAAGCGGGGCGCGCCGCAAATATTCCCGTTGTCTTGGTGAAAAGTTTCAACCATTACTCACCGGAAGAACAACCTCCCGGCGTCGAAACGGTTTACGTTGATACCGGCGCGGATGCTGCGGATTATCGCATCATGCAACTGGCCGACACCCATGATCTTATCGTGACGCAAGATTACGGTTTGGCTGCCCTTGGACTGGCGAAAAATTGCACGGTTCTCCATCATAACGGCTTCGTCTATTCGAATGAAAACATCGAACAATTACTAAGCAGTCGCCATGCCCAAGCAAAAATACGGCGAAGCGGCCAAAAAACCAAAGGGCCGAAATTGTTCACCGACGAAGACCGCGAGCGATTCAGAGCGACGTTGGAAGAAGCGCTTGATTCGTAAGGGCTGGGGCCATGAAACACTTCATGACGACTGAAACGGGTCGCGCTTTATTGCTTCGGGCACCATGAATGCTTCATGGCGACTGAAACGGGCCGTGCTTTCTTGCTTCGGGCACCATGATCGCTCCATGACGACTGAAACGGGCCGCACTTTCTTGCTTCGGGCACCATGAATGTTTCATGGCGACTGAAACGGGCCGCGCTTTATTGCTTCGGGCACCATGAACGCTCCATGGCGACTGAAATGGGTCGCGCCTTCGGTATAGTCCATATAATTGTGTAAAAAGAAAAAGGGTCAAGTCGACTCCCGTGTTACAATGTTTTCAGCGAAAAAAACAAACAGGAGGAATCGACAATGACCCAGTTCCATCTTACCCTAAACGCGGATCAATTAAAAGAAGAGCTCATGAATTCAGACATGAGTGCCGTCGCGAAATCCTCGATGGTCCTCGTCCTGAATCAAATCATGGAGCAGGAGCGCGATGATTACTTACAAGCAGCAGCCTATGAACGCAATGGCGCGCGTGTGGACTATCGAAACGGCTATTACGAACGTGATTACACGATGTCTTTTGGGAAAGTCACACTGACCGTTCCACGCACGCGCAACGGCGAATTCTCTCCCTCTGTGTTTGAGAAATATGCACGTTCCGAACAAGCCTTTCTCTTAGCGATGTTGGAGATGGTCGTTAACGGCGTATCCACGCGGAAAGTCACGAAGGCTGTGGAAGAGCTTTGCGGCGAGCGTGTGTCCAAATCTTTCGTGTCCTCGCTCACCGAAAAATTAGACCCGGTCGTCAACGAATGGGCCCAGCGCCCTTTGAACGTGAATGCCTACAGGTATGTCTACGCCGATGCCATGTATATTAAAGTCCGTGAGGATCAAAAGGTCGTCTCCAAAGCCGTTTATATCGCGCTCGGGGTCAATGACCAAAACAAACGGGAAATCATTGGTCTTCAAGTGAATCATGCCGAATCCAAAGAGGGATGGTTTCAATTCTTTCAATCGCTTCAAGCCAGGGGTCTGGCATCGCCACAATTGGTGATTTCCGATGCGCACGAAGGCCTGAAACAGGCCATTCAACAAGCGTTTGTTGGAACCTCGTGGCAACGGTGCACGGTTCATTTTAAGCGAAACTTGTTTGAACACATCCCCAAAAAAGGTTCAGAAGGCTTTCGTTCGCTCGTTAAGGAGCTCTTAAACGGGAGTTCTCCTGCAAGAGCCCGCCAGTTACGCACCGAGATCTTTGATCAATACGAGGGCGTCAAAGGTTATGAAAAAGCGTTAGAGAAACTCGATGAAGGATTTGAAGATGCGATTCAATTTATGAATGAACCCATCGCTTATCATGACCAATTGCGCACGACAAACAATCTCGAAGGGATAAATTCCGAGGTTCGCCGCCGCGAGCAAGTCATTCGGATTTTTCCAAATACCCAATCCGCCTTTCGATTAATTGGAGCGTTGCTCAAGGAACATGAAGAAAGCCTTGATCGTGGTAACCGAACGTTTTTAAAAGGAAAACCAACCGATTTGTAAGCAAATGAAAAGGCAAGAAAGCAAGGGTGATTCAGCAAAATTTTCCTTCTAGGGCGCCCGCGGGCGCCCTAGAAGGAAACACCCCAAGTTCAAAACCTATCTCCCACTCGCTGATTCATTGTGATACTTTTACACATAATTAAGGACTTGACTCGCGCCTTCTTGTTTCGGGAACCATGATCGCCAATCCATGGCGACAGACGCCAGTAAAGTTGGCGAGATCGCGGAATGGCGCCGTCGTTGCTCGAGTTAGACCTATACACCGTATCTTTATCAGCCGAAACCCCCTCAATATCAGCCAAATTTTGCAATATATCAGCCAAAAATATTCATATATCAGCTATTTTCCCACTAGCGACCCATGCCCATCTCATAGCGCCCCCAACTAAAAAAACGAGGCGTCCACGCCTCGTTTTTTCCTAATACGTTTGTTCTACGTTGTACATCTCATCGTTTTCCAATTCAATAAAGAGTTCCAATCTGTAAATGTCATCTTCATTAAGGTCTAATGCGGAAATTAACTCTTGGGCCATTTCCTCATCATCCTGTTGAGTATCAAGCTGAACGTTTCCGAGTATCTCTTCGATCTCTTCTCTCGCTTCGTCCCCTTCACGCTCATCATCGTCTTTTTCTACTTCGGCATCCACCTCGTCATTCTCCGCCTCATACTCGAACTCCCACTCGGTATCGTCCGTAAATTGGATTTCCAATTCCAATTCACGCACCCCTTTGTCAAGGGCCGTCTCTCCGTCACCAGCGCCATCTTCCCCGTTCATATCATCCATACCATCCATTTCATCTTGCCTATTCGCATCATCGCCAACCATATCGTTGCTTAAATCCTCGGTCATGTCCCCATTATCAGCATTATCCGTCGCTTCGCCGTTTCCATTTCCGTTCATATCACCGTTTTCATTCATCCCGTCGTCCCCATTTTGATCGTCAGCAGTTCCACAAGCAGAAAGCAAAAGCGCAAGGCCAAAGGTTGTCATTATTTTCCACTGCATAGAATTGTATCCTCCTTCTAAGTATGGGTGTAGGCTCTCGCTTAGCTTGCCCGCTCCCCACAAACTTAAACAACATTTCTATGCAGTTTCCTAATTTTTTTATTGCGCCGCAACGACCGAACGAACAGAGATGAGCAATGCCGGTAAATCTTCCATGCCCGCCTCATCGGCATGGCGATCCACACGAACCCCATATTCCTGCAAAAGCCGGCGCGTCTCCAATCCGACACAAACCACCGTTTTATCCGAACACCAAACCGCCAGCGCATCATCCAATTTCTGCGAAAAGGCATGCACTTGATCGGGCACCGTAAACAACACCGTATTAATCCAATCATCGGCAACCAACCGTGAAAACACATCATCTTTTACTCTAGAAGATTTCCGCTCCACGATTTGCCAATACGTATCCTCATCTTTCGGACACGCACCAACCGTTAACTCAGGCTCCCCGCCCCCCTCCGGCGACAACCCGTGCGCTTTAAGCGCCTCTTCCGTATCAACATCTGCCCCGGTCACATACGCGGGTAACCGGCGTACATCATGCCCCTCGTCTTTCCAATGCTGTAAAAAAAACCCGACACTACACGCATCCTCAAAATGCACACGCCGATAAGCCGGCAACGGCGCACCGAGACGTTCTCGGTTGAACGTAAACACATCCCCGGGATAAGAAAAAACATGAGCGCCGAGGCGCGTCAACATACCGGTTGTTTTTTCCCGGCCGGTAACGTCCCCACCGGCCCATAACACACTTGTGCCCTGTAGCGGCAAATTCTCATACCAGTGCAAATCCGCGTGAAACCGGGCTGTCTCCCCTACAATAACAAGCGCGGGGTTCGTTATACTTTTGGCTTCCACTTCGCTTACAATTGTCGTGATCGTGCCACTTGCCGTTTGCTGTTTCGGGGTCGTGCCCCATTGCACGACAACAACCGGCGTTTCATTGCTCCACCCTTCGCTTGCAAGCCGTCCCATCCAGAACGGAAGATAATGCATGCCCATATAAAAAATTAACGTATCTGCCCGGGGGAGGACCACCTCGGACAACGGCATCTCTTTACGGGCATGGCCGGTGACAAAAGCAACACTCGTGCTGAGCGAACGGTAGGTCGCCGGCACCCCCGCATAAGAAGCGCCGGCAAGCCCGGCGGTCAGACCGGGAACAACCTCATAAGAAATGCCTGCCGTTCGGAGCGCCTCCGCTTCTTCACCGAGATGGGCAAACACCCCCGGGTCGCCGCCTTTTAAACGGACGACAAATAGCCCTTCCCGCGCATAACGCGTGAGCATCACTTGGATCGTCGATTGCCGGGTGGCGTGGCCTCTCGGGATTTTGCCGCTGTATATACGTGTTGCCTCTTCTTTTGTATGTTCCAATAAAAGCGGGTGGACGAGCCGATCATACACAATCACATCCGCCCGTTCCAATAACGCTTTTCCCTTTTCCGTCAACAGTCCCGGGTCTCCCGGCCCGGCGCCGACAATGGCCACGCTCCCTTTCATCTTACATCCGCCTTTCCAAACTCACGATAGCCGCAAGAGGTCGTCAAGTTGTTCGACAAGCTCGCGCACGTTCTCCTCGGTTGAACGTTCACCCGTTTGCAATGTAATATCCGGGGCCGCAGGTGCCTCGTAAGGCGCGCTAATGCCGGTAAACGACGGGATTTCCCCGCTGCGCGCTTTTTTGTACAACCCCTTCGGATCACGGGCTTCGCACGTTTCAAGCGGGCAGTCGACAAACACTTCAATAAAACGCCCATTCGGTAATCGTTCCCGCGCCCTTGCCCGATCATCGGCATAGGGTGAAATAAATGCAGTGCTTACGATATGGCCCGCATCGACGAACAGACGGGCAACTTCGCTAATGCGGCGAATATTTTCGACCCGATCTTCTTCGGAAAAGCCAAGGTCGTTGTTCAAGCCATGGCGAACGTTGTCCCCGTCCAAAACGTAACTTCGATACCCGTGATCATGAAAGTAACGGTCGACGGCATTCGCGAGCGTTGACTTTCCCGAGCCGGATAAACCGGTAAACCATAACACAAATGCGGAATGGTTATTTTTTTGCTCCCGTTCGGTTTGGGAAACGGCAGCATCATGCCAAACAATATCTGCGTTGCTCATCTCTTCTCCTCCTATCCATATCTATTGAACCGGAGACCGGTAGGCTTCCATCAGCACGTTCACGACTTCACGCCTGCTAAATTCTTTCGGGGGAGCTTCCCCGTTTCCAAGCATCTCCCTCACTTTTGTGCCGGACAATATCACATGTTGCTCCGAATCATGGGGGCACGTTTTGGCGGTGGCCATCGCTTCACAAGCATTGCAATAAAAACTATGTTCAAAAAACAGCGGTGATATGCCAAGCGCTTCGACCGAAAACTGTTTTAATAGCGTCTGCGCTTCATAGGTACCGTAATAGTCGCCAACCCCGGCATGGTCTCTACCGACGATAAAATGGGTGCACCCGTAATTTTTGCGCACGAGCGCGTGAAAAATGGCTTCACGAGGCCCCGCGTAACGCATGGCAGCCGGGAATACGGAGAGCTGGACCCGGTCCTCCGGATAATAACCCGACAACAACACTTTATAACTTTTCATGCGCACATCGGCAGGAATGTCCCCTTTTTTTGTCGCACCGACAAGCGGATGCAACAACAAGCCATCTACCGTTTCCAATGCCGTTTTTTGGATGTATTCATGGGCACGGTGCACGGGGTTTCGCGTTTGGAAACCGACGACCGTTTGCCAATTGTTTGCCGCAAAAGCTTCCCGGGTGTCTTGAGGCGCCAATGCTTCGGCTTCAAAAAGCCCATGCTCGACGGGACGGGCAAGTGTAACGTCGCCACCCACGTATACGTCCGGTCGCGTAAAAAGTTGGGCAACGCCCGGATGGTCCTCATCGGCCGTTTTAAACACTTGCGTCGCTTCCTGTTCTTTATCGGGGCGATAAATGTCAGAAACCGTTATCCACCCGTAAGCCACTCCATCTTTTTCCAATAGGGCTGGTTCCCCAACGCTTAAATCAGCTGCCAACGCTTCCGTTACCGGCAAAGTGATCGGCAAGCTCCACACTAGGCCATTTTCCAGTTCCATGGAAGAAACGACACGTTCATAATCACGCGCGTTCAGAAAACCGGTTAATGGCGAGTACGCGCCGTTTGCAATTAATTCCAGGTCGGCAAGCGCCATTTCATCCAATGGGATTTGAACATTCGTCGCCGGCAAATCTGCCCCATACTGTCGTCTGTCGACCAATGAGCCCCCGTGGGGAATACTCGTCGTCATATGTCATCCTCCTCGGTATGTTTTAAATTACCAATGCAACCCGCATTCGGTTTTTTCCATTCCGCTCCATCTTCCGCTTCGTTCATCTGCGCCATCAAGCACTTGTGCCGTGCACGGAGCGCATCCAATGCTTGGATAATTCTGATCATGCAATGGATTATAAGGCAAGTCACGATCGCGAATATATGCCCATACATCTTCATGCGTCCAATGAATGAGCGGGCATATTTTCAAGAGTGAAAAACGATGATCTTTCCCGATAAACGGGGTGTCACGCCGGGTGGGCGACTGTTCCCGCCGCAATCCGGAAATCCAAGCTGTATAGTGAGACAATTCTTGTTGCAAAGGTTCAAATTTACGCATTTGGCAACATTGATCCGGGTTTCGTTCCCATAAACGATCGCCATACTTTTCCTTTTGCTCTTCGACCGTATGTTCAGGTGTCAGCGCTTTGATATTTAGGGTCGGAAAAGCTTTTCGTACGTCATCAAGCAATGTATACGTTTCTTTGAAATGCAAGCCGGTATCGAGAAAAATAACATTTGCTCCGGGATTCACGTCTTCGATCAAATCAAGAAGCACCATCCCTTCGGCACCAAGGCTGCAGGAATATACAAGTTGATCTCCGAACGTTTCATAAGACCAAGCCAATACATCGGCCGCTTTTTTATTCACCAATGCCTCGTTATTCAAATGCTTCAGTTCTTCATCACTGAGTGTCGATACGGTCATCAATGGGAGCGCCCCCTTTACAATCCTAACTAAATTTATAGGATTTATATGTTCTATGAGATTATTCTATTCAGAAACATTGAAAATGTCAATCCTTAATTTTGAATGCATCATTTAAAAGGGTTTTATTCTACCTCAAATTGGACAATTTCAATGTACCTCGGATTTGCAGTTTATTCCATTTCGAGGTGCGTTGTGGACCTTAAAAAGACCGTAACCACTGCTCGGAGGTACGATCGGTGTTAATCCGCTTTATCAATCTATCGGTGAAACGTGAATGGGTGTTTCGGAAAGAACATCTGATATAGACCACTAGTGCAGCCTGTCGGAAATAAGCGATCACATCGACGACCGGAAGCTCGGATTGGAGCTTCAAACTGGGGTTAGTGGTCGATTGGATTAAACTGCCGCAGCCCGAGTTAAGGTATCAAAGGCTATCGTCAATGACCGAATGGTTTCTTGCGAAGCAGGCTCCCCGGTCGCCATGAAACAGTTCATGGCGACCGAACACGAAAGCCAATCGCTCGTTCGGTCGCCATGAGGCAACCATGCCGACCGAACTTCTTCCATCTGTCCCCATGATTGGGTAATTAAGCCACCTTGCACTAGCTAGTTGACATGACACTTTTATTATTTTACTTTTCAGTAAATTGTTAGCAACCCCCCGCTATGGAGGTGTTCAAAACAGTGTCATTGGCCGGTAGTGAATCGGGTCTAAATTGGTGATCGTAATTCCGAGTAAGCGTACCCCTTTTTCTGCCATTCCGACCTCTTCCCAAATGCCTGCCGCCTGATCATTAATCGCTTCGGGTGTTTCAAAATAATGCGGGGCGCTCACTTGCCTCGTTAACGTTTCAAACGACCGATACCTAATTTTCAGCACAACCGTTTTCCCGTGTTTTTGTACGCGATTCAATGCAGTAACCACTTCTTGCGCGATCTTTCTAAGTTCATCCGTCACTTCGCTGTCGGTCGTCAAATTATGAAAATACGTACGTTCTTTGCCGACGGATTTTCGTTCCCGCTGCATGTTCAGCGGCTTGTTATCGATCCCGCGGGCCCGATGGTAATAAGAGGTGCCCGCCTTTCCGAACAGGGAAATGAGATCCATTTGTTCCATTTGATACAAATCTTCCCCGGTGTAAATGTTAAGGTCATGCATTTTTTGCGCTGTCTTCGGACCAATGCCAGGGAATTTCTCGATCGGTAATTGTTTCAAAAAAGGAAGCGCTTCATCGGGCGGGACGACAGTTAAGCCTGCCGGTTTTTTCATATCGGAGGCAATTTTTGCGATGAATTTATTATAGGAAACGCCGGCGGAGCTTGTCAGTTTCGTTTCCTGCCAGATGTCATTCTGAATTTGCTTGGCAAGAATCGTCGCGCTCGGGATTTTCTTATTGTTCGTCGTGACGTCCATATACGCTTCATCGATGGACACAGGCTCGACCATCGGAGTGTAGCGTTGCATGATCTCCCGAATTTGCAAGGAAGCTTCTCTGTATGCCCGGTAATTTCCGTCGATAAAAATCCCGTGCGGGCACTGCTCGTATGCTTTATAAGCGCTCATGGCCGAGTGGACGCCATACTTACGCGCTTCATAATTCGCCGTGGAAACGATCCCCTTCCCGCCGGTTTTTTTCGGATGTTTGGCAATAATCACCGGCTTCCCCTTCAAAGACGGATTATCCCGCTCCTCGACAGACGAAAAGAAAGCGTCCATATCAATATGTATGATTTTCCGCGATGTATCCCGCTGCGGCTCAGGAAGTTGAAAATCATGAGACTCATGCACGGCATTTCCCTCTTTTATCAAAAAGTCTATTCCTATTATATCGAACGTACGATCCTGGGTCAATCATACGACATAAAAAAACCCTAAAGCTCATTCACTTTAAGGATGGGAAGGGAAAGCCGAAAGCTTTCTTTTATTTATTTCTCGGCCGATCCAAGCTGCCCGGGTTCGATTTTTTCTTTTAAATCAAACGAACGTTTATAAAGAGATCTAATATCGCTTTCATGATGTTCGATCGTACCTTTAATGGTTGTCACATCTTCAGCAACGTGGACTAATCGTTCTCGCATTCCATCCTGCTTTTTCTCTACTGCATCAAATCGATCATTCACTTCGGTTCTAAAGGATTGGACCTCGGATCTCACCCCGGATATGTCTCCTCGAAGTTCGGATCTCACCCCGAATATTTCTTCTCGAAGTTCGGATCTCGCCCCGGATATCTCTTCTCGCAGTTCCGTTCTCATCCCCGTCATTTCCGTCTGCAATTCACGAATCGCATCCAAAAGCTGTTCGTTTGTTAAACTCATATGTTTCACCCCCTTCTTCATTTTAATTATACAGAACTAATGTTCCTCGCGCAAGCTTTAAAATGAAAAAAATAAGTAGGCATGGTCCGAACCGGGAACTGGCTCGGACATCTCACTACGACGGCGGCCTCGCCTCCAGAACAGCTTTCTGCATCATTTCCGCATACGGATAGCCATTGTCGCTGTATTGTTGCGCCACTTTTTCCACATCGTAAGGCACACGTTCAATGCTCACGCGAAAACGGTCTTCGTCTGCGTCAACAATGATATACGACGCTTTGCTTTGGCCGTCAAACGGTAAGCCTACGCTGCCCAAATTGGCTAAACACTTTCCGTCGATGTAGCGCACGTACGGCAAGTGAATATGGGCGTACAAATATAAATCGGCGTCTTCTTCAACCATGAGTTTTTTTTGTAAATCTCCGGGTGATTCATGGGGGAGCACGACGTCAAACAGGCTATCCGGCGTGGCATGGAACGTATGCAATTTCAAGTGCGTATTTAATTCCCAATGAAACTGAGTCGGAAGTTGTTTCAGGTAATCCAAATCTTCCGATTCCAATCGCGCCACCGTCCATTCCCGCTCTTCGTTCATCATCGCCACCTTCGCTTCTGGGACTTCGCCTTCCCGAACGCCGCGCACGACCCATTCATCCGCGTTGCCCTTAATCACCGGACATTCCAACGATCGAATGCGATCCAACGCCCGTTTAGGCTCCGGCCCCCGATAGCACAAATCTCCCAACACGGCAACGCTGTCCACATGGTGTTTTTTTATATCAGCAAGCACTGCATCCAAAGCGACCGCATTGCCGTGAATATCCGAAATGAACGCCATCTTCATTTGAAATCCTCCTTTTTGTACAGGATAGGAGGATTTGTAAAATAAAGCAATGATTAAGCGTCGCTCTTCGTCAGTTTCAGGAACGTAAACATCCCGATCGCACAGGTGATGAAGATCGTCGCGCCCATTGGTGCCGCTGAGTCATTAATGCCGGCGAGCGGGGCTGCAGCCGCGCCGATCAAAAGCGGCAACATCCCGAGCAACGCGCTTGCACTTCCCGCCCGGTGCCCTTGTTTTGCAATCGCGAGCGTAAAAGATGTCGTTAAAACAACCCCCATACAAGTCATGTAGATGAAAATGGGAATCACAATCATATACAACGGTCCCTCAACGATCGTCATCGCGAACAACAACGCGGCCGCAGCGGTACCGACGATGACAGCCGTACGCAAAAATGTCCGCTCGGGAATGACACCGGAAAAACGGCCGACGAGAAAACTCCCGGTAATAATCGCGGCACCATTCATGCCGAAAAGAATGCTAAACGCCTGTGGCGACACGCCATAGATTTCCTGGTAGACGAACGGCGTCCCTGACACATAGGCGAAACTGCCCCCATGCACAAACCCGAGCGTGAGCGCGTAGCCGAGAAACGAACGGTCTCGAATCAAATCCACGAGCGTACGCATCGTATGTCCGAGGGAACTCGGCATTCTTTTTTCTTTCGGCAACGTTTCGTCCAATTTCCAGGAGACCATTACGACGATGAATAGCCCTAACAAGGCCAAGAAGTAAAAAATACTCGTCCAATCGGTGAATGGGAACCATAAAATCCCACCGCCGGCAACTGGCGCAAGCATTGGCGCCACCGCGTTAATCACCATTAACAGCGCGAAAAACTTCGTCAACTCGCGCCCGCTGAACACATCACGCACGACCGCCCGGGAAACGACAATCCCGGCCGCCGCCGTAAATCCTTGCAAAAAACGGGCGGCAATAAGCGTCGATATATTCGGCGCGAAGGCGCAAAGAAGGGAGGCGAGCGCAAATAATAAAATGGAGATGATCAGCGGTTTTTTTCTTCCTTGCGCATCACTGATCGGACCGACCACCACTTGCCCGACGCCAAGCCCAATGAGACAAGCGGTTAAACTCAACTGCACAAGCGACGCCTGTGCATTCAAATCATCGCCGATTTCCGGAAAACTCGGCAAATACATATCGATATTCAGTGGCCCTAAAGTAGCCAACATCCCTAGCAATATGGCTAATCCAATCCGTTGCAAACCTGTCGGGTTGTGTATCAAGAAAAAAACGACCTTTCAAAGAATCATAGAATAAACATTGCTATTTTACGTGAGGATGAAGGGAAAATCAATCATCACACATGCTTTTTCTCGCTAAAATACCATGGTATGATCATAGATACAACGTTTCATACAAAGGAGATATTATTACATATGGACCGACAGCGAACTTTTCCATTTGCGTTTGTCCTCTTTCTTTTTTTATTTGCTTGCAGCAGTGATGAGACAGAGGAAACCGCTACCGAAGAGCCGAATGATGAACCTCCGGAAGAAGAGGAAACGGCAAGCAATATTGACCCTGTAGAACTTGATCAAGAAGCGATTTTGCAAGCGGGGCCCGGATTTCTTACGGAAGAATATTTGGCAGAGGAATATGAAATGGACGATTATGAGGAAGTTGAAGAGACAGTACTGGAAGATTTCGAGACTTATGCTGCCGAACAAACGGACGCTTCTTCCCCTGACGAATGGTTAAACGCAATGGTGCACGCTCTCGGGGCCGATCACAGGGAGGTGTTCGAGCCGATCGAAACGTTCGATGCCACTTACGAGGAATTTACGCTGCCGGACGGCCGGTCATTGCAGGAATTAGAGGATGAAGAAATTGAAGAAGAAATGGAAAAAGAAGTTAACGTTGCGATCCTCGTCGATGCGAGCGGAAGCATGAATGAGGACGTCGACGGAGAAGTGAAAATGGACCTGGCAAAGGACGCCGTTCAATCGTTTGCCGGTGACTTGCCGGAAGAAACGAACGTTATGTTGCAAGCGTACGGGCACGAAGGTGATAACACAAACGATGGCAAAGAAGAATCGTGTGCAGCGATTGAAAATGTTTATCCGTTATCCTCCATGGACAACGATGCCTTCGATGATGCGTTGGAAAGTTTTGATGCCACCGGTTGGACACCTCTGGCAGATGCGATTACGCAAGCAAGCGAAGACTTACAGGAAGGAACCGATGAAAACGCCGATCACTTCATCTATGTCATCAGCGACGGGATTGAAACGTGTGAAGGTGACCCGGTTGCCGCCGCAGAAAACTTGGCGGATACAGGCATTGATTTTAATGTCCATATTCTCGGGTTCGATATCGCCGATGATGAACACGAACAGTTGGAAGACATTGCTTCAGTCACCGACGGCGATTATTCCTCTGTTTACAATGAACAAGAGTTGGACGAAACGGTGAACGAGTCGTGGGCCGACGCGATCGGAACGTCCCAATGGCTATGGTGGGCATCCGGAAATATCTCGGACGCTAACTTTGAATCGGTTGATTTCCATTCAGAACTAAGAGATTTACGAAGCGACGCCACACAATTGCGACGACAGGAAAACAGCCGCATGCAAAAAGCATCGCGACTGCTCACGGAAGCGGAGCTGATCAGTGACGAAGAAAGGGACGAACTTGAAGCACTCATTGATGAACGCTATGAATACATCAATGAATATGTGGATGAGGCTTATGACGATACACATCAGGAAATCATTGACGAACGGGAACGCCTTCAAGATATTATCAGAGACATCCGCGACGAATATTCCGGTTGGGATCCTTCTTGACGTCGGGCTCGAAGCTGGGGCTTGGCGTTTTTTTGAAAAAACCGGCCAAGGCGACCCTGAGAAAGCGATTAGGCCGAGCATGGGGACCGTAAAACGATGATCTTACCGATTTTCGGCTTCATGACGGTTTATGGCGACCGATATCCGGGTTCTGGGCGCGTTTCGGACGCCATGAGCCGTGTACGGGGACCCATATCCGGGTTCAGCGCATGTTTGGGGCTCCATGAACCCTATTTGGGGACCATAAACCGATGTTCTTTCGGCCTTCGGGCTTCATGAGCACCCAAATTAGAAAAAAGCCCCCTTATCGCGAGCGGACTAAAATTTTTTTTTGACCAACAGTTCAGCGGTTCTCACGGCGAGTACCTACGTCGTTAAAATCGGGTTCGGTTCGCCGATGGAATTATAACGGACGCTATTTTCGGCAATATAAAGGGTTGGATTTTTCCGATATTGATGAGTTGTGCCGCCGCACTATCCAATATTTGCGCAGTTGGATAAGCGAGTGGAATAGAGATGGTAAAAAGTTACTGCTGAATCGTAATGTACTGATTCAGTCCATCAATGACATACACGTGTAAATCCGGAGCCAAATGGGATTCGTGTGAAGAGTCAGAAGGGACGATGGCGTCGGTAAGCGCCTGAAACGTGGACGCCACGTACGCTTGAGCGTTCGTGGAATCCAAAATGATGCGTTACCTCTTTTTGCAAAGAATACGATGCAACTATATGTATCTGAGCACCCCGTCCTTTATGTTACCTTTGTGGCAAAAAGGCGGGATTGGCCGTTGCCTGTGGCGGGTGAGGACAAATGATGGACGAGCCGCTAAACTTTGGCCGCACAGTCGCCGGGTGAGAACAAAACGCTCGCGTCATCCACCATTTTTGTCTTCACCTCACCCAATGACCGTTGAATCTGCACCTTTTCCATCAATTCTGGCACGTTCCTTTCGAACTATCCATCGTCACCCGACAAAAGTGCCCGACGGCGTTCGGCCGTCAGGCACTTCCTCTAAAAAAAAAACTACTCTTCGTCACTGCCTCGATAACGTTGATATGGGAGCGGATTCCATACGCGATATTCCAGTTCTTCGGAACGTAGGGCACCCGGGATATCGTTGAAAATTTTACGCGCGACACTTAATTCGCGTTCTGCTTCTCCCTTGTCTTGGTACATGAATTCATCAGAAGCTTTGTCTGCTGCTTTATTCACCTTCTCCTCCAAAGATTCGACGACCATTTCTTGTTGTTGATAGATGGATTCACGCGCATCGGCGATCCAATCGGCTTGTGTAGAACGCAGCGTGTCCGTAACATAGCTAAATTCATCAAAAATTTCTTTGTAAATCCGGTCGGCATTCGAACGAACATCCAAAATAGCTGCCTCTAAATCGTCGATCGTCAGCTTTCCCGCCTCTAACGGATGACTTCGCTCCGGCCCGCCCAACCGAGATCTATTTAGATAGTATGGAAATATGCTCTTGATTGTTTTCCCAACCGGGGAAACGGCCAAATTGTTCTCATCAACGCCTTTTGGTTGAATCCCTTGCATGGCAATTTGGGCTGATTCCGGCCGGACAATTTCCTTTGGAGGGAGAACGCCGTAACGCAGCAATTCCCTAATACCCGTACCGGAAATGTTAATTCTATACCGGTCATCATGCGGGCACGTTTGGTCCGATGCCGGACTGTCACAACGCGTGCAATAAAAAACTTCATGGAACAATCGTATCCCAATGCCTAATTCATCCGCTGTAAATTCATCAAAAATGGTATGGCTGGCGTACTTATCATAATAATCACCGATCCCTGCGTGATCTCGGCCAATGAACGCATGTGTGCACCCATAGTTTTTCATAATTAAGGCATGAAGGACGGCTTCACGAGGACCGGCGAAGATATACGTCACCCTTAATGGCGCAAGAATCGTTCTCTCTTTCGGATAATAAGCATTCAAAACACCACGGTACGATAACATCCGATACTCATGGCGTGTATATTCACGTTTTGCCATTTCTACAAGCGGCTGAACGAGCAAACCGTCCAACTCTTCCAATGCATTTCTATGAATATACTCATGCCCGCGATGCAAAGGGTTTGCGCCTGTTATAAAACCGCCAACAGAATTAAATTTCTTTTCCTCATAAAAAAGTTTCCATGTATCTTTTGGCTCCAATCGAATGCTTTCAAACGGGCCCCAATGTACTCGACGGAGCAATTGAATAGGACCGCCTAGTGCCGTTTCGCCCATCCTTCGATAAATGGAGTCTACCCCGGGATGGTTACGGTCAGTCGTGCCGAAAAGATGCCATGCGCGAAATTCCTTATCATATTCAAAGAGATCATCCAGTGCAAGAATAGCGACAGGGTCGTACGTTTCATCCACAAGCGCTACGTCATCCCCGACGGATAATGTTTCAATGATCTGCTCATTTCGATCCCCTACCGGCGCGAAACTCAGCGGGACCGGCCAAACGACGCCATTCTTTAATCGCCCCTTCGTAAGAACCGACTTGTATTCCTCTTCATTCATAAAACCTTCATTCGGAGACAATACACCTGTCGCGATCATTTCAAGCGTAATGACAGCTTCTAAGTCTACCATAATCATTGGCAACTTTTTCGCTTTCTCCATCGCATTCTCACGCTCTTTTCCCGTAAGAACACGATTAACCAATTTCCCGCCATGTGGCTGTTGTGGGTAACTTGCCAATTTCTCTTCATCCAATACATATGTTTCTTGACTCATTTTATTTCCTCCTCTTATTCTGCACCTAATCCCGTGTTCGTACGAACATCCATTTCTTCAAACTTCCCTTCCATTTTGTCCGGTTTCGTCATTATCGCGACAATGAAGGAAGTGAGGAAACCAACCGGAATACTGACAATACCCGGGTTTTCCAATGGGAAGAGGGCATTCGTCCCCATTATGTTCGGACCGATGATGACCAAGCCAACGGCTGTGAACAAGCCCGCAGCCATACCGGCGACAGCACCTTTCGTATTAAAGCGCTTCCAATAAAGGGAAAAGATAAGTGTCGGCAAGTTTGCACTGGCCCCGATCGCAAAAGCGAGTACAACCAGGTAAGCGACATTCAACCCTTGTGCCAAAATCCCCAACGCGATAGACAACGCGCCTACGACGATTGCAGTTATGCGGGCAACACGGAACTGCTCTTTGTCTGTCGCGTGGCCACGTTTGATGACATTCGTATAAATGTCGTGGGCGAATGCACCTGAAGCTGCAATGACCAAGCCCGCGACAACGGCAACAATCGTGGCAAATGAAACAGCAGCAATCGCCGCCATGAAAATTTCACCGCCGAGTGTTCCCGGTCCCCCGCCGAGGTACAATGCCAATAGCGGCGCGGCCATATTCCCACCCGAATCAGCTGCCGCGATCGTTTCCGGTCCGACGATCACATTCGCGCCGTACCCAACGATCGTAATCGTAATGTAAAAAATACCGAGTAAAGCCATCGCCCAGATGACCGACTTACGTGCATCCTGCGCGGTTGGCACCGTATAGAAGCGGATCAAAATATGCGGCAACCCGGCTGTCCCCAAAATCAGCGCCATCCCGAGCGACAGTAAATCGATCGGATTTGTATATAACTGACCAGGCATCAAAAATTCAAATCCGTTTTGAGCGGCCACTTCACCGAACAAGCTTGAAAGATTGAATTGATAAATAAACGCGATAAACACGAGCAAAAACACCGTGGCAAACATAAGTAAAAAAGCCTTAACAATTTGCACCCAACTCGTTGCAATCATGCCGCCAAAGGATACATACACGAGCATGAGAATCCCGATAAAGATAACGGCTATTTCGTAAGGAATGCCAACGAGAAGTTGGATGATCGCTCCGGCCCCCACCATTTGTGCCACCATATAACAGGTGCTAATGGCGATCGTGACTAGCGCTGCCGTCACACGTACCGGTTTTTGCCTTAACCGAAACGCCAATACATCCGCCATCGTGAATTTTCCGGAGTTCCGCATCGGCTCGGCAATAAGATACAAAACAACCACATAACCCATCAACCAGCCGATCGCATACATAAATCCATCATAACCACCCAAAGCAACTAAACCGGCAATCCCCAAAAAAGAAGCTGCACTTAAATAGTCACCGGCAATGGCAAACCCATTTTGCCAACCGGTCAAGCTTCGTCCCGCTGCGTAAAACCCTTTCGTTCCCGTCATTCGACGAGATGCCCAAAACGTGATGTACATCGTCAAGCCAACGATAAGGATGAAAAACAGGATGCCGACAACATCGCCTCCGCCCATCATGAAGCCCCCTTCTTATCCAAGTATTTGTCTAAAATAGCGCTTACTTTTTTATCAAATCCTGCAGCTTTTACAACATAGACGAAGGCGAGGCCCCAAGCGACGATATAATAAGCCATCCCGTACAAGTATCCGAAGGTGATATTGCCAAAAACCAATGTTCCCATAAATTCCTGCGCATAGGCTGCCAAGATGGGCAGCGTCGCATAGTATAGGACAAATAAAATAACGATCGGCCAAATAAACGTAAATTTCTGTTTTTTGAATTGCTTGTATTCTTCAGATGCAGCAATTCTCTCATATTCATTATAATTACTTTCCATATTAAACACCTCCACGTATAAACTTAGTTACTCACGAGAGAGTATACAGTAACACGTGAAGGTTTTGTGAAAGAATCATGTGAATTGTTTAAATATATTGGTGAATGGTTCTACTCCGTCAGTGAATGGTTAGGCATTCTCGATAATATCAAACAATCGTTTTCCCGCGGCTCTGCTGACAGGTATTTTACTTTCTTTTTCACCGTCCATCGTCAGATTGTACGTCCCATTAAACCACGGCGTGATTTCCTGGACGTAATCCAAATTGATCAAATATGCCCGATGCGAGCGAAAAAAAGGAAATCCACGTAATTTTTCTTCCAATTCCCGTAACGTCATTTTGCTTTGAAACAATTGGTCTTTCGTGTGGATCTCCAATACATTTTCTATCTTCGCCACATAAATGATCGACTCCGGCGCAAGAACGAATGAACTTTTTTCATCGGTAATTAACACCTTACTTGGACGTGGATGCGAAAGCGGAGGGGCTTGTCTCCCGCTCTCGTCCTTTGTGGCTATACGTTTACGCACCCGCTCCATCGCGATTTTAAAACGATTATCGTCGTATGGTTTTAAAAGATAATCCACCGCTTCCAGTTCAAACGCTTCCACAGCATAATCGTCGTACGCGGTTGTAAAGACGAACAAAGGAGCCATTCTCCCGCTTTCAACCCGCCGTAATCGTTTGGCCACTTCAACGCCAGACAGCCCGGGCATTTGAATATCGAGAAAAATAACATCAGGACAGTACTGCTCTTGCAATTCCAACAGCTGTTCACCTGTTTCCGCACTCGGACAGAGGAGGACATCGTCCTCCAGTTGTAATAAATAAGCCAATTCCTCCCGCACTAATCGCTCATCTTCCGCGATCATCGCTCGAATACGCATAATAGAACTGCCTCCTATTGATACGGAATCTGAAAAACAACCTCACATCCGCCCGTTGGCAGATTGTTTGCTTTTAGACGTGATTCTTCTCCTAACAACCGAATCAACCGCTGGTTCACATTATAAAGACCGGTTCCGCTGCCGTGCTCACTCGCGAGCGGCGTTTCACCCGCTTGACCAAGCATTTCCGCCGCAAAACCAGAACCGTTATCACGAACGGTAATTTGAAGCGCCTTCGGTTGTTTATGTAGAACAATCGAGACGACGCCGTCATTGGGCATGTGTTTTAACCCGTGATGAATGCTATTTTCCACCAACGGCTGAATCGTCGCGGGCGGAATAGGGGTCTCTCCTACGCCTTCCACGGAAGCAATGTTAAATGATAATCGTGAAAACCGGGTGCGAATGATTTCCAAGTACGCTTTTACATGTGCTAACTCCTTTTCCAAGCTTATGAGTGAATTCGAGGCCAAATGCAAGTTAAAGCGCATGTAATGACCGAGCTGCACCGTGATATGCCGGGCTTTCATCGGATCGGTGCGAATCAACATTTGAATTAAATGCAACGTGTTAAACAAAAAATGCGGATTAATTTGGGCTTGCAAGTTACGGAGCTCCGCATCGCGAATGAGCGTATTCATTTTTTCCGTCGCCAACGCGTTTAATTGGTTAGAAATCAACGTCCCCAACCCCCGGGCTAACACGATCTCCACCGGCCGAATATGTTGGGCCTTACGAAAGTACAACTTAATCAGTCCCGTCGTTTCCCCCATTTCCTTAATCGGAACGATAATCGCGGCTTGCAAAGGACAGTTTGGATTCGAGCATTTTATTTCTTCTTGTGAATAAGCAACTTGCACCTCGCCTGTCTCGATCGTCTGCACAGAAAGCCTCGTCAATAGCTGATCGCCTCGCCGGTGATGATCATCCCCTTTGCCGATATGTGCCAGCACATCGATATTGTCCGTAACGGAAACGGCCGCGACTTCCAATCGTTTATAAAGCAAATGCGCGATCCCCTCCGCTACTTCTAACGACGATTGTTTTTTTAAATAAGGCAGCGCCTCTTCAGCAATGGTGAGCGCCCGACTCGTTTCCAAACCAACTTCTCTCTCCTGCTCATGTAAAGAAGTGCTGATCATCGCTGTGAAAATGGCAATCGCCACACTGTTGGATAAAACCATCGGCAAACCAATAATATCGACAAGAGCCACCATCATCTCTGAATGCGGAACAAACACTAACAATAATCCGATATTAAGAATAGGAGGAAAAATACCGATAAACAACGCCCTTGAAGGCGCAATCACGCGCTCCTGCGAGAAAAACCGTGCCGTCAGTCCGGCCAATAACCCGGTAAGGACGTTGGCTAAACCGTTCGCCCACTGCCCGATGCCGCCCAATGAAAAAATGAATAACCCGGAGATAATTCCGGCACCCAGACCGACGGACGGCCCTCCCAACAACCCGGCAATAACGATGGCAACCAGACCTGTATTAACTAACAATTCATTTTCCCCAAGCGAAAAGACCGCTGAGCGATTAACAACGGCTTCTCCTTCGACGACCACGCCCATCATCGCGCCTACAATGCCAAACAAACCGAAAATGAGCGTGTGGACAATCGTCGTCTTCGCGTTCAATTCCCGGTCCAAAAGCGAACGAAAACCGCGGATGCGCGTTAAAATAAAAGCGAGAATGAGCAACAATCCCAAACGTTCAAACAAGACAATCGTCAGGAATTCCACGGCCGGCGCCCCCTTCGTCGGATGCCGGTTTGTGCCTGAACATACATGTGGGCAAACCGTTCTGTATCCGCTGGCTTACGAGATAATACCGTACCGAGGATTGCCCCTAGAAACCCGATCGGGATCGCGATAATGCCCGGATTGTGCAACGGAAAAAAAGCTTCCCGGGAGATCCAGCCATTCACGGGATCCATAATATGCGGCCCAAACAAGACGAGCAGCATCGACGCCAGAAAACCTGTCGTCATACCAACGATCGCCCCTGTTTGGTTAAAGCGCTTCCAATAAAGCGTGCATACCAGCACAGGAAGATTGGTAGAAGCCGCCACAACGAAAGTTAGTGAAACGAGAAAGGCAACATTCACATTTTCCAACCCGAGGGAAAAAAGCATCGCCAAAAGCCCAATGCCTGCCGCTGTCCATTTTGCCACCCGTAACTGTTCCACTTCCTTCGCAGCCCCTCGTTTGATGAGATGGTTGTACACATCATGTGCCAATGCTGTCGTCGAAGAGATAACAAGACCGGTGACAACGGCCACGATCGTGGCAAATGCAATCGCCGAAATGAACGCTAACAGAAAATCCCCACCCAGTTCTTGCGCCAGTAGTGGAGCGGCCAAGTTCCCCGTCGGATCAGCCGATTCCAATGCTTGGGAACCAATGACAGCGACAGTGCCTAACCCTAAAATGAGGGTCATGACATAGAAAAGCCCAATAATCCAACTCGCCGTGATCACGGAACGCCGCACCTCCAACGCATTCCGCACGGTAAACAAACGGATCAGGATATGGGGCATCCCGGCCGTCCCGAGAATTAAGGCCATTTTTAAAGAAAAAATCTCCACCGGGCTGTCAAACAAATTTCCCGGTAAAAAAAACTGTTCTCCCAATGGGGTCCCCTGCTGCACGTGTGCAAGTAAATGCATCACTTGCCAATCAAATCGGTTTAAGACGATAAGGGAAAGAAGGAACGTCCCCGACATTAAGAGCACCGTTTTCACGATTTGCACCCACGAGGTCGCCATCATGCCTCCCTGAACGACATACACCGTCATTAAACTGCCGATGATCAACACCGACAAAGAGTAATCAATACCGAGCAATAAGCGCAGCACAAGCCCCGATGCCACCAACTGCGGAATCAAGTAGAGAATGGAAATCATGAACGCGCCGACCGCCATCGCTAACCGAATTTTTCGATCGGAAAAGCGGGCAGCCATAACATCGCCGAGGGAATAACGACCTAAACGATGCACAGGCTCCGCGACCACGAGAAGCACAATCAAATAAGAGACGAGAAACCCGATCGAATATAAAAACCCGTCGTACCCACTCAACGCAATGGCGCCGATAATCCCCAAGAAAGAGGCCGCGCTAATATAATCGCCGGCAATCGCCATTCCATTCTGAAAACCTGTCAAACTTTGGGAGGCTGTGTAAAATTGATACACCGTCTTCTCCCGTCTTGCCGCCCAGTGCGTGATAATTAAGGTACAGCCGACAATACATAAAAAAAACAAAAAATACGTGACGTTCATCCCTGACTCCCTTTGATTTGTTCAACTAACCGATCAAAACGCTTTGACCTCCTCCAGTACAGCCAACCGACGCAAAACGTCATCACAAACTGTGAAAATGCATACAGCCACCCCCACGGCAATCCCATGACCGGTGACGCTTGCATCATTTGCGCGGGAAACAACCAAACGGATAAAGGCAAGGAAAAATAAAAGACGATAATAAAAAGCAAACTAGGAACGATCAATCTTCTTTTCTCCCGCCTTAACTGCACAAACGCCTCCGATTGAAGCAACATATGAATGTCGCGGTCATGCTGCATCACAGACACCACACCTATTATTCATATTATTTTTCCTATTTTTAAAATCTATCATTAAACAATATATACCACTTGCCGTTACTTTTATCAAGGTTTTGCGTGTGACCGTATTAGGCGTAGAGAGTTTTTTATGAAATTCTCCCACCACGCCGATTAAAAGATGATATAATAGCTATATAAACGATAGAAGGGAAGGTTTACATGAACTCAATGGAACGAAAAGTTGATAAGATACTCGAAGCTGTTACAGAGTTGCAGGAAACGAGTGCCGACATGCAGGTGTCCATTAAAGAACTACAGGATTCCCAAACCAGTATGCGCGAATCCATCTCGGAATTACAGCAATCCCAAACCGGCATGCGTGAGTCCATCTCAGAATTACAGCAATCCCAAACCGGCATGCGTGAGTCCATCTCAGAATTACAGCAATCCCAAACCGGCATGCGTGAGTCCATCTCAGAATTACAGCAATCCCAAACCGGCATGCGTGAGTCCATCTCAGAATTACAGCAATCCCAAACCGGCATGCGTGAGTCCATCTCAGAATTGCAGCAATCCCAAACCGGCATGTGTGAGTCCACCTCAGAATTGCAGCAATCCCAAACCGGCATGCGTGAGTCCATCTCAGAATTACAGCAAATCACACGAGCCCTTCGCGACGGCCAAGAAGAAACAGAAGCAAAGGTAGACGCCCTCGGAACCGATATACAGACTTTGCGAATTGACGTGAACACCGTTAAGGAAAAGATGATAACCAAAAAGGACCTTGAGTATTTTGATCGAAAAATAGGGGAACACGACCGAGAACTAGATAAACTGAAACGACGGTCTAGTTAAAATTGGATGAAAAAAAGACCACGAGCAAACCCTTGCTGTTTGCCGGTGATCCAAAAATCATTATTTTGACTCAGATTTTTCATCCTGAAGTCGATTATAATACTGCACGCTTGTCATGGCGCCTTCGTTCACCATGTTGGCATCCTCTATGTCTGAAGGCTTACCCAAGTTTTTAAGATACGATGAATCTTCTTTCCCATTTATTTTCGCTAGCTGTCTCTTTACTTTCTCGCGATTCTCACTCTTTGACAGGTACATTGCTCCGGCGACTGCCCCGGCGACACCCACTGCTTTTGTTACTTTCCCCATTGCTGTATCACCCTTCCATTAGATTCTTTAACTAATGATCGCAAAAGCCATCTATTGCTACTATACCCCTTTTTTATTCTCGTATAACTAGTATTACTAGACATGATCAGCGCTGCCCAATGGCCGACGGCCGGATAGATCGATCGGGCGGGAAAATAACGTTTAGATCTGATAGTCAAGTAGTTCCTGTTGTATCTTGGATGCCTTTCAAATATCATAATCCGAATATAATTCATCCGCGCCTTCATCTGAAAGATCTACCGTTAAATATCGAATGGTCATATCAGCGATGCTTCAGCCCTTTTAACGTATCATGATATTCTTCCATTCCCTCTTGCAGAATATCGAAAAACTCTGGATCCATACCATCGGACACATCCATTTGTTCCTTTTTCTTATGGATGCGAATTTCATTATCGATCACTTTGATCATCAGCACTCGCGCCGATCAATTTAGCGCCTCGGTCATGCTCACGCCAAGGCTGTTACCAATACGCGTGATTTTACGATTCATTGCGCGTTCCATTTTCATAATCTCCATACCTTTCTGTTATCTTACACAGAACCAAGAGATGTTACAATTGTTCAACCGTTTAGGCTACTATATCATGATAAAAAGCGATAGAAGAGATACACACCATATATGGAATAATTGAAGTTAAATTGGAAATTCGATTTTTAAATTGCAACATCCGGTCAATGTCCAATCATACGTCTCAATTTAAAGTGAACTAACGAACCGGTTGTGAAAAAACCTCATAACCATTCTCAAGAATTTCCTTGGCAATAGGGTGATCATCTTGAAAATCTTCACTAGTAAAAGGATGAGGCTCGATTCGAACATCCACCTCTCTACGGATTTTCATTAAACGCATGGTACCCTCAATAGAGTCCCCTGTGAAATCATTAGCGACAACCGCCACATCAATATCGCTATCTTCCGTTGCTTTTTTGGCGGAAGCAGCATTGCAACGACCTAATGGCTCCAACCGTATCAAAGTAAGAAATAATCGTTATCACCCGTGTTCAAATTTTGATTAATTTATTACCTTGAAATATTTGAATGCTAAAAAGACCCCAATTAGCATATCCCTTAAAGTCCCCTCATCTAATTCAGTCTCACTGTCACCCTCATGGATAATTTCATTGCGTATATCTCTCAGTTCATTTACTTTTTTATCAATGAATTCGCCGATTGAAGGAAGTTGTAACAGCTGTATAAGATTTGGTAATACTATATTATACCGGTGATTGAAAGTATTCTTTTTTTTATATAACTTATCAATCTCAGTATTTAAAGTTTTAGGTATAGTACCTTTGAGAAATGTAGACAATGATACTTCTAAAGAAGATTGAGCTGAAACAATTGAGTGTTTAAAACTCCCCTCATAATACTTTTCAAAAGCATCTACCATCAACATAACTGATATATCATTAACAAGATGATCGGGAACATACCAATAAAGAACATTCGCTTTTGCTATAGTAGCTTCTCCAATAAAATCCGCAGGATAAAGCGTGATTTGATTGGATCCAAAAGGTTTACGCGGAGAATTGCCATGTATTTCAATCGGGAGCACGCCCATACCTAAAGGAGTGTAATTAATATAAACCAATTTTCCTTTACCTATATCATCAGTCAGATCTAATTCGTATGGCTTCCCTGGAGTTAAGTCTATCTGTTTAAAATTAGATCTGCACCCGATTAAACTATAATGTTGACCTAAACTATAATAGTTAAATGCATGAGTAATCTCTTTATAGACATCAAAATCGTTCAAACAATAGGGACACCCTAATCTATCACCATAAAAGAATTTGTAAAAAATCCCTTCTTGAAAATCATACATCTCCCAGCATTTTTTACACATGTGATAAACAATAGGTGAAAAATTCATGGTTTTAGCCCCCTCAGCCAAGACCCGATTCTATTTAAGGAAGGAAACTCCCTCAAGCCTAGGTCATTCGATATATCAACCGCTTGATACGTCCGATACGACGGCGTGACATGATCCAATAAAGGCCTACCCATTGAAGCAATCTCTTCCCTTTCCAAATAGGAAGCAATTCATTATGATCACCAGCACGAATCATCCACCATTTTGTCATAGAATCATCTCTAAAGTCTCTACAAAAACTCCGCCCACTTTTAACGATGAGCGGAATCTTTGTTGTTTATTGTTGTTGTAGAACTTCTTTTAATAGCTTCTCGGCACTTTCTTCAGAAGGATCGTTTGTTCCGAGTTCACCTTTAAAAGCTTTAGATAGCAGAGATTGTTTCAAATGTTCCAGCTTGTCTGTTTCCAGTAGCCTATTGCTAATCTCCTGTTTCTCAAAAATAGATTCAACTATTCTCACGATCTCATTCTGTTCTTCTAATGGTGGCAATGGAAATAAGTAATTTTTCATAAAATCTTTAGGTACTCTTTGCTGACCTACTGCTCCTGTCATAACAGCTTTTGCTTCACTTCTAAACTTACGCGATCGTACTAATAAATGAATTAGCTTTTCATTGACATAGTCATTTGTTCGCAGTACATAAAATTCAGTTGAGCCATACCCAAATCCATTTCTTAGTCCTTTTAAAACAGCAGATTTTCCATTCTCCATACATGGAGTTATTTTCGCAAATATAACATCTCTTTCCCGAAAATACGTATACCCTTTTTTCACCTTTTCATACGGCCTTGTCTCTATACTCGTGGCTTCTCCTGTCGCATCACTTACAGACACCATGGGTATAAAGCTACATTGTTGTTCATCATTGACATCAGTTAGTTTCTCCTTAGGAGGATTAACTTCTAAAATGTCACCGAGGCGTACCCAAATCCAGGTGGCAGGTATCTTCTGGAGTTCTGCTTGCGAAAGCAACTCTTGTTCTTCCTTACTTTTCTTTTTTCTGTTACTAGATGATCTTATTCTCCGATATAAATTGTCTGCAGATTCGACTTCCAGATTTTCATAACGCCAACTTGAAGTCAATTCTCCACTAAAAGCCTTCTCCAAAATAGCAGACCTTCGCAGTTCAAAGGTTTCTTTTGCTTCTTCGATCAATTGTTTCGCTTCATCGACTTTATTTAAGAGATGTTCTACTTTATCAGCAATTCGCTTTTGTTCATGCAAAGGTGGTAATGGAACAGGAATATTTTTAAAGTCCGATCCTTTGACTGATGGGGAATTATCCCCCTTAGTATGTAGATTTAAATATATTGTAGCATCAGGAGATCGTAAGTAATTAAATAAATATTTAGGAACGTACCCACCTTTGTTTCTACATACATAGAAACCCGTTGATGCTATGTTAAGTTCATTATCTTCTTCGATTAGCGCTACGTTTACTAAATAGGGCCTTACTAAAGAAATAATTACATCACTTTTATTAACGGCACGTTTTGCTCTACTGGGAGCCTCGCTAAGAGGTAACTTTTTTTTCTTGCTAAGTGTTTGAGTTTCATTATCTATACTTTCTATATCAATATAGTTAAAAGTATCACTATCTAATTTTTTAGGATCACGACTAGTCATTGTTTTAATCAATGATTTGATTTTAACCCAATGCCAATTCCTAGGTACATGATAAGGCTGTTCTTCCTCAGGAACTAAGGCTTCTTCCAAAAGTTCTTCCACTGCATTTGTCTTTTTTTCACTCATGGTTATACACTCCTGGTGTCTCCGCTACTTTTTCACTTTTGTTATATTGACTGTTTCCATTCTCTATCTCTTTCAGTTCCTCCACCACTCCGTTTAATAATCCAACAGCTTGGTTCAGCTTTCCTATAGCTTCTTCTGCTGATTCAATTGGATCCGGGAGATTTTCATATACGGCCAGGGATTTATCAGCAATTAAACCAATGTCTAGGCTGTCATCTTTTTTGCGAATGTCCTCTCGAGTGAATACATTCCAGCGTTCATCTTTGATTTTGGTTCTGTCCTCAGCTAAATAGGCTTTGTTAAAGTCTCCAAAGTGCTTGTGGGTTAATGGCGTGCGTTTTCCGAAGGATGGCATGTTCGTTCTAAGATCGTAGACCCAAACGTTTTCGGTGTTATCTTTATCGGTTTTTTCACGGTTAAAAAACAATACATTCGTCTTTACACCTTGCGCATAGAAAATACCCGTTGGCAAACGCAAGATGGTATGGAGATTACACTTATCCATCAAATCAGCACGAATTTTATCTCCTACACCACTTTCAAAAAGCACATTATCTGGAAGGACAACGGCAGCACGGGATTTCCCGTCTGGTTTTAAAGAACGATAAATATGCTGCAGGAAGTTTAACTGTTTGTTCGTGGTCGTAAACGTGAAGTCATCTCTCGTTGGACGCTCTCCCCCTTGTTTGGTTCCAAAAGGCGGGTTCGTCATGATCACGTCATAATTATTCATATCTTTTCCAAGCTCTGATAACGTATCTCCAAGCGTAATATCTCCTTGAATGTCATGAAGCATTGCATTCATCAACGCTAAACGATGTGTATCTTTTACCAATTCAACCCCAGAAAAAGCCTTGTGTTTTTGAAATTCAGCTTCATTTTGACTAAGATCAAAATAATCATCTGTTTTTTTGCGAACGTTTCGGTCTGCGGCAATCATAAAACCGAAGGTTCCTGCAGCCGGATCATTACAGCGTTCTCCCGGATCTGGGTCTACCAATTTTACAATCTCATCAATCAAAGGACGTGGTGTGAAATATTGTCCTGCGCCGGACTTTGTTTCGCTGGCGTTTTTTTCCAGCAACCCTTCATACAAGTCCCCCAATCCTTCTTCTTTTGCACTGTACCAGTCCAAGTCATTGATCGAACGAATAATTTTTTCAAGGTTTTTTGGTTCATCAATATTGGTTTGGGCATTAAGATAAATTTGACGAAGGGTATCGTTGCTCTCTTGCCCCAAATCGATTAAGAGCTTCTGATAATGGGTTTTCAACTCAATCCCATGCCGTTCCGTTAAAGAATCCCAACGGTATTCTTCCGGGATATTTTGCTTTTCTTCCTCTCCTGTTTCTTTCATCATCTTTAAGAAAAGAATATAAGTTAACTCGGTGACGTATTGGTGGTACGTAATCCCATCATCCCGTAATACGTTACAAAGATTCCATAGTTTTTGTACGATTTCCTGATTGTCCATCTATGCTTGCTCCTTCTCATCATCGTTATTATATAGGGACTCATTAATTGTAGTAACAATTTCATCGAGTTGTCCATTGAATATTTTGTTTAACTGACGGTATCCTCCGCGACTTTTAAAAGGTTCCACTTCAAAAGCCTGCTCTGGGTCAGGGTCCAAGACAGATTCTTGCAGTAATTGGCTTTCTATACGCTCGAGCCATTTCTTTTGAACAGGAGGCCATACTTTCATTTGATAAATTTTATCCATGGCTTTTTCAATCCTTTTTTCATGACTCATTAATGGATCGCCAAGTGCCTGCTTTCGGATAAAGCTGATAATGTCGGCAGCAATGTCTTCATTTTTAGCTTCTCTCCAGGCCGTTTGTAGATGTGACTCCCGATACCCATTCTGATCCAAGGTAATTCGAAGTTCCTTTAATTGCTCTCTTGTGAGGTCTTTTGGACGCGTGCAGACGATATGCAAAGCGGGAATTTCATTCATGTTCTCTTTGATAAATTGGCTGAATCCTTCCAAATAATCTTCTGGCTTTTCCGCTTTTCCATACCCTCGTCTGACTTCTTTTAATTCATCCTCATGGGTGGAGATGTATTGGTAGATTGCTCTCTGTCTATTTTCATCTAAGTATTGAACAATGTTCTGATTGTTGGCCAGCTTCTCCACCACTTCATCATGAGAAGCCTTTTTCACCCATTCGGCAAACTCCTGAACGGACTTGCCGCCAGTTAGGACTTTAAAGTCCTCTTCTTCTTGTTCCGTCCATGCTGTCTTTTTGCGTTGAATTTTCGCTGCCAGCTCCTCTTTATGAGCCTTCTGCTCGGAAGCGTCTTCGAGTTGCTCTAGTTCATCTACGACCTGACCCACCGACACTTTTGGTCGATTGACTACTGGTTTCATGTCGCTATAAGATTTCAAGGATTCATACAATCCAACCGCATCAAAAATAGAAAAGTGATCTTTCCGAATTTCATCACAGCGTCTCGTTGCCCTACCCAGCATTTGTTCATACAAAATTCTTGAGCGTATTCTGCGCAGAAAGACAAGGTTTGTGATTGCAGGAACATCGATCCCTGTCGTTAACATATCAACAGTCACCACAATATTTGGTATTCGTTCATTCTTAAACTGTTTAATCGCAAACGAAGAATCTTTGATCTGGCTGGTAATTTTCTGCACTGCATTGTCTTCAATTGGTCCATGAATCTTTTCTAATTCCTCTTTCAGGATGTGCACAACCATATCCGCATGATCATCGGTGGCAGCAAACATAAGGGTCTTTCCCGTATCCGTTGGATCAATATAATTAGCTAATTCTTTGAGTATCACTCGATTAAAGTTTTCAGTGATGACTGTTTTATTAAAATGCGTGACATCCAGTTCGATTTCATCCTCCAGTACTTCTTTGTCCACCTGACCTGAGACAGTATCATAAACCTCAACCTCTTCCCCTTCATTCCAATGAATCCCTTGGCTTTTTAATGCGGTCTCAAATTGATAAGGTGGTTCGTGATCGATTAAATATCCATCAATAACAGCGTCGCGATACGAATAAGTAAAAACGGGTTCACCAAATATATCAACCGTGTGGATAGCCGGAGTGGCGGTTAAACCAATGCTTACTGCATCAAAGTATTCCAGCACCTGACGATATTTGCTGACATAGTCTTTATGGTCACGGAACATCATCTCGACCTCAGACATTTCCTTATCTAATGTATATCCACGATGAGCTTCGTCGACGACTATACAATCATACTGATCAACTGTTGGTATATTCGTATCCTCATCACTATAAAATAATCTTCGTACCATTCCCTGTACGGTAGCAATATGCACTTTCGTTTCAGGCTCGGGAGAAATGTCTTCTAAGGTCTGCAAGTTAAATATTTCTGTAAAAGACATGTAGCTCTCTAACTTTGAATCTTTAAAAGCGGCTTCTGCTTGTTCACCGAGGGCGGAACGGTCGACTAAGAACAACACGCGATTAAAGCGGTTATGTTTAATTAATCGATAAATCAACCCAATGGCTAAGCGGGTTTTTCCTGTCCCCGTAGCTAGGGCTAACAATGCTTCCTCTTTTCCTTCTTCTAATGCTTCCTCCACCGCTAAAATAGCATCTTCTTGATAAGAGCGCAGGTTTAGGTAATCCAATGGCTCGTCTTTTAAACCTTCGGTTGCTTGGTCAATATCCTTTTTTAGTAACTCTTTCAGCCCATCCGGTGTATACCAGGCTTTTAAGGGGCGAGGATGGTTGGTGGTACGCCTGGCATCCAAGAACCATATCCCTGATTTTTCTTCTACCTGCTTTAAGTAAGGTCTCCCATTGGTTGCGAAAAGAAACGGAACGAAAAAATCTCCGTAAGGACCTGTGATGATTTCATTTTCGTGTCTAACCACTTCTGTCGCATATGTCTTGGCTTGACCGATGTCAGATATGATATTTTTATTTTGCTTTTTCGCTTCAATAATACCTACGAATTCTAAACCTATAAAAAGCGCATAATCAGCTCTCGTATTTTTCAACGGCCACTCGGCAATCGCTTTGTTTTTATTTTTTTCTGGACGGTCCCCATGACTAAAACGTACAGTTTTTGTATCAGCAATCCATCCGGCCTGCTGTAGCTGTTCATCAATAATTTCTCTCGTTTCTGCTTCCGTTAATTGGATTTGACTGCCGACTAGTCTGGCTTGACGATGGCGTTGCTTTTTTTCCTCTTTATGTAAAGTTGCTTGACTTTTTCTTAATGCCTCTAATTCTTGTTCCAGGGCTGTCACTTTTACTTTATACGACTCGGAAAGATCATCTAATTCTTCTTGACTCACCGACTCTGTTCGAGAGGGAACCTGAAACTCTGGTGCTTCGAAATCCCAAGCCCCATAGACTTCCATCATCCATGTACCAATATGAAATGCCATGCCTAAAGTTCTTTTCGCTTCTTCCGTTGTTCCATACCCGGCCATATGAACCGCTTTATTTCCCTTTTTCCGAATGACATGGAACATCTCGATTAATTCTTCCGTTATCAAGTCTTCCCGTTTCAATGCCTGTAAGCGATCGATTTGCTTGGTATCTGGCGTTTCTTTTATTTCTTCGAATGCTAGAATGTATTTTGTGACAGTCTCCGCAAATACCCTTAGTTTCATCAACGTCGTATTTGGGTCCATATAAACATTACGCTCTGCTGTCTCTCCCAAGTTAGCCAAGATATCCCACTTTGCAGAAAGAAACTCGAAGTTATGATTCGCCAAGGTCACACCCTCCTTGCAAGCACTGCTTATCTTCCATTATATACAACAAATGGTACTGATGGAAAGAGATAAGTATGAGGGCCACTGATGCTGTGCACAGTAATTTCATAGCTTGATCTAATTACAAAAATTTATAGTATACATGATTTTGTGCGATGAAAGATTGTAGATAATTGTTAAAGTCAATTTCAGATAGTTCATTCGAATTATTTCATTCAAAATACCTAACACCTTTGATAAAGTTTAAAAAACGATCATCATTTAAAAATTCCATTAATAATTCAATCTTTTTGTTTTCTCGATTCGTTGGTTCCATTGGATTTTTTATAACAGTTCTCATCATCCCCAGAACTAGATCAGTTATTTCAAGACCTGGCTCCATCCCTTTTGAAGCGAAAATACTCTCTGATATCTTAAACGACCACCTGCTAAAGCAGGTGGATTTGGACATAAATGTCCGCGACTGAAAGTCGCTGTTCAGACTGAAGTCCGCTGAAAGACCTTAAGCTCAAGCTCACTAAATGAGACTGAACTCATTCATCAATCCCGAAGATATCATCCCTTCTCTCAGTTGATTGATTTTCGATATAGTTTCTAGTGATTTCTTCGGTCACATTTCCTACGGTGGTACAAAAATATCCTCTTGCCCATAAGTGTTGCCCCCAGTACCTCTTCTTCAGAGCTGGGAATTCATCTTGCAATAATCTCGATGATCTTCCTTTGAGATATTGCATGATTTTACTCGGAGCGATACTCGGCGGGCATGATAACAACAAGTGAATATGGTCCTTGCCTACGCTTCCTTGCAATATCGTAATATTCCTTGCTTCGCACCCCTGTCTAATCAATTCCCTGACACGGTGGGCGATATCTCCCCGCAACACTTGATATCTATATTTTGTTACCCAGATTACGTGGTACTTGATATCATAGACCGTATGACTGCTTTTCCGATATCCATCCATACTTTCCCTCAGTTTAAGTATGGACAGGGAAAAGCAAGGCTAAAAGCGTATCCCGTCTAAAGACGGGGGAGTTAGACCACGCTTCTGTAACTTAAAACGTTCACCCCTATACAATGATTGCATATTAAGTTGAGTTTTCATTTTTGAACTCAATTCTAACTGTCTATACTCATTCGCATCTTCAACAATAATTTTGACATTTGCGAATGCGTTTTTTCCGTGCTTTCTTATTAGCCCGTACACAATTCTTTCAGGGAACTTTGTATATATAGTCTGTTCTGACAAACCTTCATCCCAAAACGAATGACTATTTTCTTTAATTATTGATTGGTCATAGTTAATGACGTTCATGGTCAAAACAGGTGATTATTTGATAGCTTTATAAATTAAATGCTTAATTCCTTCTCTGGTGGCATGATGACCACCGAAATTAGTCCAGTGAATTTCATTTTCTTGAATAACTGCACTTAATTCATCGAAGAATGCAGGGTGCTTATAAATCTGAGTTGGCATGGCCATACCACCCATGAGATGCGGTTTATCATTGTTTTTTCCACTTTCATCAAAAAACACATTTACATCCATATAACTTGTCACAAAAATTCCCCCTTTACAATTGTAAATTTTTAAACCATAATAAAAGCAAACATGAGTTTCACTCACCGCATATGCGCGTGCGTGAAACTTACAACTATTAGCAGGAACTCTTCGCACAAGCGAAAGCGTTCCTGCCTTTTTTTAAGAGGCAGGACGTTTCCACTGGATTTACCAACTTTGATCCGACAACTTGGGAACTATTGTATACTATAGGTGAGGAAGAAAAAAACTTAAAAACGGAGGCGATCGGTATGAAACTGGACGGAAAGGTTGCTGTTATTACCGGGGCAGCGTCTGGTATGGGAAAGGCGATTGCGACTTTATATGCGAAGGAAGGTGCAAAAGTTGTTGTTGCCGACCTTAATCAGGAAGGTGCCGATGAAGTCGCGGCAGAGATCATTTCATATGATGGACAAGCAAAAGCGGTCAAGACAAATGTTGCCGAATCAGCGGATATTGACAATATGATCGATACGGCAGTAAGGGAATACGGTACATTAGATATTTTGGTGAACAATGCGGGGATTATGGATGGATTTGAACCGGTTGGCGAGATTGATGATGATAAATGGGAACTCGTTTTTGATGTCAACACAAAAGCGGTGATGCGCGCAACGCGCAAGGCTATGCCTATCTTTTTGGAAAAGAGGAACGGCGTGGTTATCAATACCGCTTCCACCGGCGGAATAAGTGGCGCACATTCAGGGGCCGTCTATACGGCATCCAAACATGCGGTTGTAGGCCTTACAAAAAATACAGGATATATGTACGCCGACAAAGGGATTCGCTGCAATGCGATTGCACCAGGCGGCGTCGAAACTAATATTAGCACGTCCATGACAGGGGTAAGCCAATTCGGGATGGAACGGACGAAAATACCTCAGTCGGTTATGCCTCGGACGGGTACATCGGAGGAAATTGCAAATGTAGCCTTGTTTCTGGCCTCGGATGATTCCACCTTTCTGAACGGAGTTGTTATACCAGCTGACGGAGGCTGGACGGCAGCTTTTTAGTGGTAGAGGAAGGCTTGGAATAACGAAAAAGCTATCCTTGCTGGGGGATAGCTTTATTTGCGTTGTCTCTTTGTATTTTTGATATAATTTATAACCAAATTAAGGATAAATGTTATACTACAATGACAACAGACTTGTGCTCGGGGTTCAGTTCACCAGTATATGAAGCGCTGATGCTTTGCACAGCAATTTCAACGCTTGTCTATTTCATTGCCAAAAAAAGCCAAAGCCTTTTCTTATACTATTATCCATGAATTTTTATTTCTGATAGTAAAAAAAAGTGACAACCCCGAGCGGCACAAGCTTAGAGGGGTAGTCACCTTTGATTGGGAATATTATACTACGCAGAGAGACTAATGTGCAAGAACACTATTCTTTTTATTTTTGGCGTGAGTGCTCATGGAAATATCTTATTCAACTGTACTTCAAAATCCGGGAAAAGACTCACCTTTACGACATCATTTTTCGTGAATACATCCACTCGCTCGAATGATTGATCTTGAAGCACAAAAACCTCCACCGTTTCATGGTGTGGGTCCACAATCCAGTATTCCTTAACGCCGGCTTCTTCATATTTATTATACTTTGTTAAACGATCAGTTCGTGCTGTAGCCGGGGAAAGGATCTCAATGACCAAGTCAGGTGCGCCAATGATTCGTTTTTCCTCGATCTTTTTAGGATCACAGACAATCATCAAATCAGGTTGAATCCAATTTTTTATCTCTTCGTTCGGTGTTTCCGGCGTTGCGAATAAGCAAACATCTAACGGTGCGGTTAAAATTTCACAATCCTTCTCACGTAAATATGAACCAATTTCTACGCTTAGTTCTACCTGAATCTTTTGATGACCGGGAGTGGGCGATGGCGTCATATTCACAATCATCCCATCAAATGCCTCACATCGAAGATCTTTGTTCCATTGCAAATAGTCGGCATAAGAGGATGATCCGTTTGTGTATTCTTGTGGCATTGACAATATCATCACCACCTGTTTTTGTTCATTATATCATACTAAGTCCATCCAAAGCTGCCGACTAATTTTCTCATGCTTCAATCGGATGATGTCGGCTGAACTCTTTAATTCAAATTTTCATAGCTTTCAAGTTGGGGTTCATATTCAAGCACCATTTCATAATCATCGCCCCACTTATCTTGAGCATTTTCAAGGATCCCTTGCTCTTCACCATCGAGATCCAAACTTTGAATCTCTTCGTATGCTTCCATTTGATTTCCATAGCCATATTGCACCATTTCAAAGTCCTCATCATACCGTCATCGCCTACCCCGAAATCTTTCAATGAGTGTCCATATCAAAAAAAGACCCCACTCAACGATGAATGGAGTCTATTTTCCTAAAATTACTACAGGGGTATATGCGTTCCCCTTTTATGTTATAATGCTGTCAGTGCCCCGGTTCCAGCAGTGACACCCGCCTTGCGAAAGGCAGATGAAGATATCGATTCTTTACACAATAGCGCTAAAAACACTAGGTTTGGGCGCCTTAAAGACAAACGGGCCAAGCGTTCTCGCAAATGGAAAAAAGCTGGCCGTTGTCTGTCCTTTTGCATCGATGTAATCATCAGGCTGTTGATGATCAGTCACATCATGCGATAAACCTCTTATTATAGGGTTCTTCCTGTGATGACCGATGCTTGTATACAGCCCTAACTGTCAGCAAGCAGTCACTGGGGGTGACTTGGGTTCGGTTCTCATGTGGAGCCCCTTTTTTTACAAAGAAAACGCCCAGTTCCCTAAAACCGGACGTTTTTGATTGGTATTCCCTTTACGAGAGATAGGTGAGTAACACCAATACACAATAGCTTATCTATACTCTTATTATATTCCTTTATTTTTGTTAATGCAAGGTCATGTGCTGTGTTATCGTTTATTTTCGTTCGTTTTTATTTTTCCCCACTTAATTCTACTAAAATTTTTGCCTGTGATTTATCATTGCTTAATGCTTCAAAACCTTGTTCCACAATGTCATCCAGTTGGATATGGTCTGTGATGACAGCTTGTGGCTTTAATTGTCCTGTGCCCATTAGATCCAATGTTTGTTGGAAGCTGGTCGGTGTGTAAGCAATGGTAGATTCAATATTTACACCTGTATTTGTAAGTTGGATTGGATTCCATTCAATGGGTTTCGCGAAAATAGAGACAATCACCATCGTTCCAAGTGCTTTTGTTACATCAATGGCCTGTTTAAATGTCGGGGCTACGCCAGCCACTTCAAAGGAAACATCCACACCATCCGGGGTAATCTCTTTGATTGCTTCTACCGGATCCCCTTCACCGGAATTAATGATGTGAGTTGCCCCTAACTCTTTTGCTTTTTTAAGACGAGCTTCTGATAAATCCAACACGATAATTTCGCTTGCGCCGGCTGCTTTTGCGGCAACAGCCGTTAACAAACCAATCGGACCTGCCCCAAAAACAGCAACCTTGTCTCCAAATTGAAGTTTGCCTTTTTTTACCGCTTCTACGGCAACGGCTGTCGGCTCTGCCAATGCTCCGTCTTGTAGGGTTAGGGTTTCAGGTAATGCGTAGACATTATTTTCCGGAACATTTGCATATTTGGTGAAACCGCCATCCCCATGCAATCCAATGAAGCTGAATCCATCATAGGGATCTTGTTCTTCCGGTTTATTGCCATATGTTAAGGTAGGGTTAATCGCTACTCTGTCACCTGCTTTATATTTTGTTACGTTTTTGCCGACTTCTTCCACTACCCCAGCGAATTCGTGCCCCATTGTTAACGGGGCTTTCTCATTGGTCAGAGGATCTTCTTTTTCAGCGGGCACGAAGACCGGCCCTTCTTCATACTCATGCAAATCACTGCCGCAAATCCCACCCCATGCAACTTTCACTTTAACTTCTGTATCTTTTAACGGTTTTTCTTCCACTTCTTCTATACGTATATCTTTCTCTCCATGCCATACTGCTGCTTTCATAGATGATTCTCCTTCCTAATTCTATACATGTACACACCTTTTATACCTTTAATTATTAAATTCTAAACATATAATTATAGATTTTTTACCCACATCAAATGAACGAAGAAACAAAAATAAACCCCCTCGCTAACATTAGCAAAGGGGGTGAGTTGGCTATTAATCCAAAACCGTTACTTCAACGTTTTGGCGTCCAAAGCTCTCAGCTTCTTCTGTCGTTGGAACATGAAGATCAATTTTTTCTCCATTGATGGCTCCGCCGGTATCTCCGGCAACTGCCTCGCCATAGCCCTCAACGTGTACAGTTGAGCCGAGGTCGATGACGCTAGGGTCAACCGCTACAACGTTTGCGTTAGGATCATTGTTAAGATCTATGCCAGTAGCAGTTACACCGCTACAACCTGCACAATCGGCAGTGTATGCTGTTGCTTCCATTGTAAAAGTATCGCCTTCCGCTTCGGAGGTAGAGCCTTCGGTTTCTGTGTTTTCTTCAGTTCCTTGTTCTTCAGTTCCTTCCTCTTCGGTTCCAGCTGCTTCTTCGGTTCCTTCGTCCGTCGCTTCATTGTTTCCATCGGAATTATCGGCCGATTCGCCAGTAATGTTATTAAGTGCTTCTTGGGTCTCAGGGCCTGCCACACCATAGAAGTTGCCGTCCGGAGAAGAAATCCCGTTATCCAACTGAAAATCCTGAACGGCACTTACTGTTCTGGGCCCAAAGGTATGCCCTGTTGAACCATTAAAATAACCAAGATCCTGGAGTGTGAGTTGAAGCTCGTTGACATCTTCACTTACATCTCCACTCGTCATTTGATATGTTTCGCTGAATGCAGCATCTGCTGCGTTTGGTGCTGAAAGCATACCTACTGTGCCTACTGTTGCTAACGCGCTCAATATATATTTTTTCATAAAAGATTCATTCACTCATCTACGTATTTTCGATGAAGTAAATGCGCACCTCCAATAACTATTTAATCTATGTTCGGATTATAGATGCAGTAGTTTCAGCTTTCAATACCTTTAATTGTTTTGTTGTCAATGTGTAATATCAGACTTTTGTTCCAGATGCCGGGAAATTTTTATTAAAAAGATGGAAATGACTATCACACGCGTGTTAACATGCATTTTGCTTATACAAAGTTAGCGACAGATGTAATGTTTTTGTAATTACTGTGTGATGAGGTGTTGCGTCACATAAAAAAATAAACCACCGAGAATGCTCCGATGGTTTGTTTTACTATTGATCCCCGCTTATTTGTATTGATGATGCTCTTCATCAGCCATTGCCATTTCTTTCGTTTCGTGTATGGTGCCATATGGATGCTCGGGCGGGGCGTAGATCGAGTAAAGTTTCAAAGGCCTGTTTCCCGTATTGGTGAGATTGTGCCACTTGCCTGCTGGAACCATAATGGCATAATCAGCATACACCCTTCTTTGAAAATCCATCTGCTCAGCATGATCTCCCATTTGCACAAAGCCCTGACCAGACTCAATCCGTAAAAATTGATCATGGTCATGGTGCACTTCCAAACCGATATCATCTCCAACATCGATACTCATTAACGTTACTTGTAAATGATCACCTGTCCATAAAGCGGTACGAAACGTACGGTTTTGTTTAGCGGCCTCTTTGATATCGACGACAAACGGCTGTGAACCATGATCCTTTGGGTGGTATTGTCTTTGAAAATCAGCCGGATTATGGATTGAGGGATACGCACCATAAGCATAGGGGTATACGGTCGGGATTGGAATATAGTACAACGAGATCATTCCCTTCATCAGTTTAAATTTACCTTATGCAAGTGTTTTGGGAATGTTCACTCGTATCGAAAATCCATATAACCCGAAATTTTTTAAATAACGATTGGTTTCGGCTACAATGAATGGAATACCCAACATGATCAAATAGCGGAATTTTGAATAAGCCTTTTTCTCAATTCTCTTATAGGGGGCACATAGTGCATAAAGTCCATCTGTACGTCCAACTGACGAGAGAGTTTGAGCAACGTCTCAAACGGCAGCTAACCGAAAAAGAAAAATCTCTTATTCATTGGATGGCTGAACGCCAAAGCGATATCGATAATGAAAAAACGATAACTAAACACTCATTTTTATGAACGGCGAAGGGATCACAAATGCAATCACTATCCGAATTAAGGTTGACAAAAATAGCGTTTTAGCTTGTTTTCCAAACTTTTGTTCGTTATGGCGCTAATTAAGGAGGCGAAAAAGCATGGCGATTCAACTAAAAAATCCGTCCAAATCAAACGTTGCAAAAACAATAGTTATATGAACAACGAGTTTTTGCTTCAACCGTAAATGAATGTGTGGAAAGAATGAAAAACGGCGAAAAGTCTCGTCTAAAATGTGGATGCTGATCTAAAGGCTGCGATTAAAAACGAAGCGATTCATTTGGCTAAAAAAGCTGTCACTGACGTCAAAAAGAAAAAGGCTAAGAACGTTCCAAGGTTTAAACAATCGCTTGGCGCGAAAATAAATTTCCAAAATTGAAACACCTTCGAAAAGAACGGTCACTGGCACATTTCATTCACCGAAAATAACAGAAAGAAAACAATGCCAGTAGCGGAAAATAGCACGTCAAAACGTATTTTCCATGGTTGACCAAAAAACACCATGATTATCGTGGAACGATCCAACTTTTAAGAGAGGGATGCCGTGATGTTATTCTGTCATTTTCCTAAGATAATCAATCTGGCATTTCCGTGTGTTATTCTGGCACTTTTAAACGTGTGAGCCTTTCAGGATAATTCATGAGCGCTTTTTTTATTTTTTCATTCATCATCCATAGTTCAATTAATCATCCAGCCCAGCGGTCCATTTTCATTGATCAAGTCCATGATCGAATAGATTGAAATGGGAAAATACGGAATCCCATATACGTAGGGCATTAGTTCATATAAATCAAAATAAATGACGAGTGTTTTGTCTGCCACATAAAACGGTTGATCAGTCGTAATTCCTTCATATGGACCGAGAACATTATCGAACCAGCCTCGTTCTTCCAGTTGAGCCTGGATAATGGCATTTACTTTCGGAATGAAATCTGCTCCCGGTGCGAAAAGCTCTGTGAGTGTATATGCCCTCCCCGTTCTTGAATCAAACGTTAAAGCCCGTTGAACCGTCATTCCATGTGCGCCGCCGGCAAACGAATATACGCTATGGGTCAAACTTAATACATGCCGTTGATTGTTTTTCAGGTCAAACCCACCCGTTAGATCTGAAATACCGTCCTCATACCCTTGATCACGCAGCAACTGTTGGAGTTGTTGACGGATGACTGCATTCATGTTTGCTTCCGCCTGAGGATTCGTCCAACCCGCCACTTCCGCGTAATACATATCCACAAGATTTTCCCTAATATGCCAGGGTACGATCCCTACCGGTAAAGCCGAAATGTTCACGTTATCACTCTCCCTAACGCATACATATGAGCAATCAACGTGAAACAGACTTGATGCGCCTGAAGTTGATAATGCGAAACTTCCATCAGACGTTTATCAGCCGAAAACGCCACTATATCAGCCGAATTTTAAAATATATCAGCCAAAACGAACGATTTATCAGCCATTCCCCTTTTCGGATTCTTCAACGCACCTCGGATTCGGGTTTTTCGCCTTTTAGAGGTATATTGGAATCGTTCATAAAACCTTTAATTTACTTATTTTCCCTTTTGATAGTATCACAGCTAAGGATTATAATAGATCGGCGAATTCGGCCCAAGATCCCAGCCGAAAAATACCCATACGAGCAAGAGTAGGGACCAGGCGATCAAGAAAAAGATCGAAAACGGCAACATCACGGATATAAGCGTTCCTATGCCCATTTTCTTGTCGTATTGCTGGGCAAAGGCAATGATCACGGCAAAATAAGTCATGAGCGGCGTGATGATATTCGTCGTCGAGTCCGCCACGCGATAAGTCGCCTGTGTGGCCTCCGGTGAGAAGCCGACCTGCATCATGATCGGGACGAAAACCGGAGCTAACATCGCCCACTTTGCCGAGGCACTGCCGACGAATAAGTTTATAAAAGCGGTAAGCAAGAGGAATCCGATCAAGACCGGGAAACCGCCGATATCGAGATTATTGAGGAATTCACCGCCGTAAATGCCGAGAATCAATCCGAGGTTTGTTTCATCAAAGTAAGCGATAAATTGGCCCGCGGTAAAAGCAAGCACGATGAACATTGCCATGGATGACATCGTATCGGACATTTGCTTGACGACATCCTTATCGCTTCGCGTTTCTTTTGTCACAATGCCGTAGACGAGGCCGGGGATGAAAAATAAAATAAGCAAAACGACGACGAGTGATTCCATAAATGGGGACTCTACAATCGGTTGCGGACCATCTCCTCGCATCGGCCCCCATTCCGGCACGACGAGCAAGCTCATCAACCCGACGCCGATGAACACAGAAACGAACGCCCACGTAACGCCTCTTTTTTCAGTAGAGCTGATCTGTTCCAGCTCGCCGTTAAATTCCCCGTCCCAGGCGCCAAGTCGCGGCTCTACAATTTTTTCTGAAACCCACGTCCCGACAATCGTTAATAAAAAGGTGGATACGATGATAAACCAATAGTTCATCGCGATGTTCATCGTTTCCGCGTATTGCGGATCAATTGTTGATGCTGCGTTCCGCGTAAGTTCGGCAAGCATAGGATCGGTTGCCGACAGCAACAAATTGGCACTGAAACCACCTGATACACCGGCAAAAGCCGTTGCCAACCCAGCAAGAGGGTGACGGTTGAGAGCTGAATAGATGAGTGCCCCTAGCGGCGGAAGGACGACGTAACCTGCATCGGAAGCGACGCTGGACATAATGGCTGCGAACATGAGACCAGCTGTTATTAAACGATTAGGGATGGCCAACACAAAACCTCGTAAGCAGGCGCTGATCAGACCGCTTTGCTCGCATACCCCAATCCCGAGCATCGTCGCGAGCACAACGCCGAGCGGAGCGAAGCCGATGAAATTATCGACCATACTCGTGAATATGTAGTTGATCCCCTCGCCGGAAAGCAAATTCAAGACTTCAAGCGTCTCGCCCGGTTCCGCCGGATCTTCCACGCTAATATCAAAACCGGCGACAATCGCGGAAATAATGATGACCATAACTGCTAAAATCGCAAATAATGTAACCGGATGGGGCAACCTATTGCCTGTTCTTTCAACAAAATCGAGAAAACGTTGGAAAAACCCTTTTCGTTTCGCATTCTCTGCCATACCAATTCCCCTTCTTCGGGATAAAAAAAGACCCTCTTTTTGGTATCATCACCAAAATGGGCCTTTCTATGTATGGCGGAGCAAATTAGAAAACTGCTTTTCGCCAAGTTTTTATGGCGAAAAGCCTTAGCCCAACTTATGTAGGTAAGAAAGTTGATTTATACTTTCTTACCTACCAAAAAAGCTGATCTCAATCGCGCGCATTGAAATCAGCCAATCCCAGGATTAATTAACGGCTTCCTTTATCCTATTAATTTCCATATCATGCTCTGCGACTTTATCTCGCAAATAACCAATGTCAACATTTTGGCTTCTTGATTCTTTAAGCAGCTCTTTGTGCAGTTGCTGTGACTCTGCGTGGCGCTGTCGGTTCAATCGTTTTTCCTCTGCGAATTCAGTTTCTATCCCCTCCATACGCGTGTCCATCCGATCCGTTCGCGAGAGCAGATCTTTGCTAACTTTGTTATTCTCAGCGACCATTTGAATCAATTGCTCGATGTGTCTTTCGATACGATCCAAGCGTTCTTCACTCATGCTTATTCACCTCTCTTTCGATTATTTTTGAGCGCATTCTATCTCTCTATAATCTATTATATAGAATATTCGTTCCCTTTTCAATAAAATTTTAGTCCTATTTATTTTCTCCCAACCCTTGGCGCAAATCCTCCGCCAACAGCGACAACAACCCTTCCTGATAGCCGGCTTTTCGCTTCTCCTGCATGTCGCGTATGACCGGCAGCAGTGCTTCGTTCGTTACATTCAAAAGCTTGGCCATGCGCTCTTCTTCCATATGATTGTCCGATAGAGACTTGTGATAGGACGCTATATCCATCCGCCATAATTGAGCGTGACGAGGGTAACGCGCAAGCAGTCGGTCAGCCATCGCGACACCTTCGGGATCGATATCACCGGCATAAAAAAGCGTCACGCCGGCGTCAACAAGCATGTCCATCAATTTTAACGCTGCCAGCTTGAATTGGCCGCGCGTGCAAATGAGCGGCGCGTCGGGAACAGCATCCAATAGACTCGAATACACACCGGAATTTTCCACGATCCATACACGGCCGGCAGTTATCGGATAAACGGCGCTCACCCGTTGCAATTCACGAAGGGGAATATTGAGCACGGAACGTGTATCCACAGCCGCCTGCCATAAGGGATGTACGTTTTCCCCAACATCCGCCAACAGATTCGCTACCGAGACATCGTTCGTAATATCATCACGAAGAATATAAAAAGATTCCAGAAGCCGTGTCGCCTCTTCACTCCCATTAACGGCAGGAAGCCCGCTTTTGACCTGTAAAATGTGCATCAAGAGTTTGCCGGCATCATGGTTCATGTCAAACGCGTGCGGATCCCCGCTCACCTTTTGACTAAACACGGGCAACCGGATTGGCTCCTCGGGAAGGTTTCGAACTGCATCATGAATCACCGGCAGCAACGCAGCTAACCTTCCATTTTCCAACAACCGATACACCCAATGGGTATCCGGACTACGCGCGCGTAAATAATCGAACCAGAATGCGAGGGCCGGATACTGCCCTTTCCATCGCTCAAGCGCGCGTTCTTCCATGGCGCGCTTTTGTTCATGGCTTTCTTTTTTGGAAACGATTTTTTCGTCAAAATAGCCTTCCAGCAACGCCCAAACATCTACACCGGCAAATCGTGTCTCGCCCAGCTTCTTTTCAAAGCGAAGCAAATAGATCTTCTTTTTTTGTAAAAGTACTTCTTTTGTACTGCCAAAAAAAGCAGCAATCTCCTCGAGCTCCGCGTCTTTGAAATCTGTTATATCGACAGATCCTCCCACGCGTCCGAGCGATTCCATTTTTTTGCGAAAAAGAGGAAAGAGCCGTCGAAAACCGCTCTTTCCTCGAAAATAGGCTAATGCTTCATCTAACATCTTTCTCACACCTCAACCGGTTCGGGCATTTGCATCGCTATTCTTTCTCCGTTCCAGCGATAACGGATCGTCGTCACGTAATCGGCATTCTTCGCACGCAATAATTCATAGATTGAAAGCGACGGAACCGTATCATAGTCGCCCCAGAGCACCTGTGAATTCATAATGTAATCGAACCCGAGTTGTTCGACGACTTCAAACATTTCCCGGATATTGTTCTCATCCACGCCCGCGAAGGCTTCGTCCAGGGAAATAATGTAAGGCGCTTGCGGGGACGCTTCTTGATAGCGGGAATAGCAAGCGGTAAAAAGCGGAATGTACATGGCCAATGCTTTTTCGCCCCCGCTGAATTTATAAAACTGATTATTGGAAAGTTCACGGACCGGTTCGTTCGTCCGTTGAAAATAAATCTTGAACGAAAACCATTTTCGGTAGTCGAGGACTTCTTTTAACACTTGCAAAAGGGTTTCCCCGTCCCCCTCGTCTTGAATCATCTGTTTCGCACGCGCAATCTTCGAACGAAAATGAGTCGTGATCCGCTCCAAATCTTCGTCTTTCAGCAATTGGGCGTCTTGTTTCAAATGATGTACGAGATCCCGGGTGTCCATCTCATCTTCCGACTCTGCCGTGCGCGGCTTCCATTTGATTGAAAACGTCAGGCCGGAAGAAATGTTGCGACTGCCCATGATTTTGTTCATTTCTTTCGTCCACATTTCTGCGCGGCGAATGCGGCTGCGCAGCTTCATGCCGACGGACTTAAATAATATTTCTTCGTACAGCTCTTTATCCGCTTCATTTAATATATCTTGCTGGCGTTCTTGCTCTTCTTTAACATAAGCGGCGACAGCATACGGACTGACAGATTGGCCGCGCATGTACAATTCGACCATGCGCCGTTCCGATTTCGTTTCCCACGTCCGGAGCATCATTTGTTCTTCTTCGGATTGATACGCTTCCAGCTCTTCAGGGAGACTTTCCGAGACCGTATAATCCTTCATGCGATATTCCATCAGATCCGTTTGCTGTTCGTGAAACTGGTTCGTCAGCTGCCGTTCAAACGTGGCAGCATTTTGGTCTTTTACGAGCGCCCCGTATTGCTTCATCGTTTCCGTTACAAGTTCGCTGAAGGATTGCGGGCCATCTTGGCCAAAAACAAAGCCGCGTTTCCACTCCTTCTCAACGGTCGCGTGCCAGAGGTTACGTAATTGACGTGTGAACGCAATCGCCCGTTCTTTCTCCTGGATCTCATTATCGCCATTTTCGGCATGGACGCGCTTGGCGGGGACGGTTTGTTTTTTCTCGTCAAGCCCTTTGCGCACCTCTTGTAAACGCGTTTGCACACGTTGGATTTCTTCGCGAAGGTCTTGGACGCCTGCAGAGGCCAGTTGCTTTTCCAGTTGTTCAATGTTTAAGCGAATGCTGCTAAGCTCAGCGTTTTCGTGATTGTACTCCCCTTTTAACTCATCGACGTCTGCTTTTAACTCTTCAAGCCGCTCACTGAGCTCTGTCAACCGTTCCGTCGTTCGCTCTTTGCGGTCGTGCAACCGTTGGAGCATGAGCAGGTCTTGCGTGTAGGCGGTCATGTTTTCCTTGGCACGGCGGTAAATTTGCCAATCAGCCTGGAGCTCGACATCTCTTGTCTTTTCCCCAACCTCCTGCTTTTTCTCTCTTAATTCCCGGTCCAATTGTTTCGAGGTTTCCACTAACCGTTCCACCCGTTGGTTCAAGTGGCTGAGATTAGCGCGTGTCGTTTCCAGTTGCCGCCAGATTTCCCGCAAATCGCTGTCATCAGGAAATGTTTGCAAGTTGGATTCCAAAGCTTTCATTTTTTCTTCCGCGGCATTCTTTATTTTTTCAACGTGCTCACGGGTCGATTGTACGCTTGTAATCTCTTCCTGCAGGCGTTCGATTTGTTCCTCGCGATACCTGGCACGGGCGGTGCGGCCAACGAAACGGACTTGCTCCAAAGGCTGGGCATGCCCTTTCAAGAGTCCAATCCGATAACTGCCATCAAGATCAAATGAGGCCCCTTCTTCATTTTCGCTGCCGATCATGATACTTCGGAGCGCGTCATCAATGGTTTCAGCGCTCAACTGGCTGTTGTCAGGTAGTTCCGGGCGAAGATAATCGGCAAGGGTTGGCACCATCATTTTCGGCTGCGGCATGAGCACACGGTCGTGGGTCAGGCTGAAATCGTTCCCGTCGGTTACGAGCGCATCTAACAGGCCGGCGTCAATGAGCGCGGATTCAATTCGAACGCGCGTGTCCTCCGGCACATCATCCAAAAATTCAACCGACGCATACAACGCTTCAAAGGCAACGCCCTTTTCTTTTAAGCGGCGGCGCGCTTCGATCGTTGCTTCCTGTGTATCCGGCTCAGGGTCCTTTTTCGTTTTCCAAGCGTGTAATTCATCTTCCAGTTCTGTCTTCTGTCTGTCGAGCTCGCCAATCTCGACATCACGTTTAGCGATGATTGTTTTTTGCTTGCTGACAAATTGATCGGTTAACGCGCGGAAAGGGGCGCGCACATCCTCGTAATTGCTATCGGCGTACAGTTGGTAGATCATGCGCGTGGCTTGCTGAAAAGCAGCTTCCCCGTCGTCACGTAACAGTTCAGAGGCTTCCAGCCACGTACGGATCGCCGCGGCTTGTTTTTCTTTTTCCTCATCGAAGGTTCGTGTCCACTCCCGTTCTTCATGGCGGACTTGCTCGAGGTGCTGCTGTTCCTCGTCCAACTCTTTCTTCTGAGCCATCACCTTTTCTTTCAAATCGGCAAACGCGCGCAACGTTTCTTCGCCGTCGGCGAGCAGGCGTTCGTGCTGTTTCGCTTCTTTTTCCCAGAGCATAAACTCGAAAATCTCGTCATCTGTTTTTTTGTAGTCATCCGCATTTTGCGTATGGCTCGAAAAAGCTGCGTCATCCGCCAGTGTTTCCAGCTTTTCCAATTGATCCTGTACGTCTTGATTCACGCGCGCGGCCTCTGCTTCTACCTCCCGAATGCGCGTCTTCGTATCAAGTTCTTGCTGTTCTTTGGTTTCTTGTTTTGCCTCGAGAGCTTCGACTTTTTGTTGCTGGCGTTTCTCGCGCTCGCGTTCGCCGCTCAATTCCTTTTCCATGTCCCACACTTCATGGGTGCTTAGGCGTTCTTCATGTTTGACGAGCGTATCTTGTTCAAGGCCGAGCTGTTCGATCTCCTCTTCCAAACCGGAAATGTCCGCGAGGAGGGTTTCCTGGCGTTCTTGCATCTCCACTAAAAGCTTCTCATCCTTGGCGAGGCGTTTATCCGCTTTTTGATATTCATCGACTTGATCGGCCAAGAGCCGTTGATTGTAACGGTCATAAGCTTTGTTCAACTTGCCTAATGCGTCCTGCTCCCGATCGAGTTGCTCCATTTGCTGCTTCGTTTGGTCCATCTGTTCAATCGTGTCCGACAAATGGCGCAAATCTTCGTCCGTGAGCGGAGGCAAAGCCGCTTCCAAAATTTCATAGATTGCCGTCGGCCGATAATCTTTTGATAGTTTCGGGCTGCGGATTTGTATTAAAAGCTTAATCAATTCTTCGTAAGCATCAAGCGTTGAGAAACCAAACACGTGGCGATTGACGAGTTTCATATAGTCATGTTGCGTTTGCACAACCGTCCCGCCATCCGCCATTCGATGTTCAAGTTCCACTCGGGAAAGGGGGATTTTTTTGTCTTTTTCTTTTTTATATAGAAAAAAATCCTTGCCAATACGACGATTATCAGTGATGACGAACCCCCAAAATTTCATCTGCTTATGGCGCTTCGCCTGCAGGCCAATGCCCGTCGTAACGTATTGATCGCTGTTCGCCCGTTTATATTCAATGAATAAATAACCGGTCCGTTCATCCCGATCAACGACTTCCTGCTCGCCGAGCAAGTAATCTTCCATGCGCCGCGCCCGGCTACCGAACGGGTCCAAACGGTCCGGCGACTTGCGGCCGTCGAGAAGCACCGGCAGGAAGCTTTGCATCGTTACCGATTTTCCCGAGCCGTTGCTGCCGCGGAGCAAGAGCTTACCGTCTTCGAAATCAAACGTTTCCTCATCGTAATACCAAAAGTTCAAAAGGCCTGCCCGATTCATTTGCCACTTATTTTCCGCACTCATGAGGACGCCTCCTTGTCGTAATCGCGGGGATAAACCCCGTACATCCGTCCGAATCCTGATTGCAACACGAGAATGCCCGCTTCATGTTCCAAGTAAGCCATTTCCCAACTTTCGAGGGTATCAATGATGTCTTGGGTAATCGCCCGCGACGTCGCTTCCCGGTAATGCTTGCTCCAGCCATGCCCGACTTTCGTCTGCAACTTCTCCGCCAATTGTTCAACTTCCGGGAGTGGCAAGCGGATGTCGCCTAATTCCGTCACCTCGTAACGATCGAGTTCCGTTCTAATCTCGGACGCCATATGCAAAAGAACATCCATAATCCCTTTTTGATCCGGAAACAGCGTATAGCGTTGTTTTCGTTCATGCATGACGAGCATCGCCGCATTTTTATACAATTCCAGCGAAAAAGGGGTGTGGGCTTCGAAGTCATCGCGCAGCCGGTTTCGATACTTGCGCAAGTAAGCAAAATCAAAATCCGATTCCGATTCCCGGTAAACGACCGGCGACAGCATCAATTTCCGATACACCCGCTTCCGGCGCTCGTCTTCGGCATGCCGTTCCCACTCGCTTTCGAGAAGGTCGTCGATGGACTGAAAGCGAACTAAATCATCCGAATATGTGCGCATGAAATAGCGGGCATACACGGTCACTTCATAGAGCACGTCTTCGTCTTCGTTATAGGCAAACTGATCGACATCGCCATCCACCGTCTTAATAATCGACAGCTCGACCATCATTTTCAACGCACGCACGAGCGCTTTGCGGTGTCGGTACATCGTCCAATCGAGGGGCAACGTGCCGGGATACATCTCGGCGATGTCATCAGCCAAATCGGAAAGCAAAAACTGCTCGTCGACAGAGCGCCGTTCGGTAAATGCCAGTCCGCAACAAAAAATGCCGTAATCCATCGGCTCCTTAAAAGCTTGAATTCCCATCCACTGTTTAGGTTCAACCGGTATTTTTTCAAGCTTGATAAAATGTTGGTGAATGATGAGGTCGAAGCCGAATTTATCGGCAACATAGCGCTTCAGGGCGTGTTCCCGCTCACGAATCATCTGGTAAGCGTCCGGATCCTTCGCCCGAACAATCCAAAAGCGCTCAAACAAAAGCGCGAGCGCGTCCGTCGCTTTTTCATCGAATTCCATCGGTGCTCACCCCCTTCTCGGGTCGGATATTCTGGCATTTTCCGAGCATAATCTGGCACTTCCGCGGGACGGGCTTCCCACTTCTCACATCCCACTTCCCACCTCTAAAAACTCAAACGTCACATCCGGCAACTCCAACTCGCCGTCATCACTATTTAGGGTCGTTTTTGATTCCGGGTGTACATGCACTTTCACATCTTGGCCAAACTCCGTTTTCACTCGCCGGTCCGTTTGCACCATCGCTTTTGATATCCATGCTAAGAATAACTTCCGTACCGGCGTTTCCACGAATGTAAGATCACTGAGCTGGATTTGATTGCCTTGCACGTAGTGTTCCAGAATTTCTTGTTCCCGTTGCCGTTGCTGCAAATGCTCGCGAAGTTGCTGTTCTTTCGCTTCACGGTGTTCGACGACCGCGCCTGCTTTCGTTTTTTCCCCGTAGTTCACGATTCTAGGAACGGTTTCATGCACACTTGCCGGCGCTTGCCACACGTCTGTATAAATATCTTCGGTTAACGCCGGATCGGCGAGTAAGTGCTTTGTATGAGAGACGCCGAACGCCACAGACGATAGCTTGTGAGCCTCGTTAATGTCCGGTAAACTGTCAAACCATTCGGCCAAATGCAAGTAATCTTGCCTCCGGCTTTGAAAATGTTGATTTCGCTCTCCGAGACGTTGCACCGTCCGTGTCACCCGGCGAATTGTTTCGTTTGTCCGCTCCTGCAGCTTGTCAAACTCGCTTTCGTACTGGGAAGACCCCAAAAACCAAGCGGCAAGATTCCCCCATTTTTCGCGATATTCAAGATACGGGTTTTCCTGCTCTTCCTCTTCGAAGCGAAAAACTTGCCTTTTGTGGCGAATGACCCGGTTGAAAAAGGCCTCCATCGTGTTCCCATCGAGGGTACGAAGCAGATCCTGTATTTGCAGAGCCGTTCGCTGCAGGGAAATAATAAAATCACGCAAATACGTCGTGAACTGGTCTTTATAAAGGAGGAACGCCTCCGTTTGCATGCGCTCATTCGCATTCTCGCTATCTATGTAAGCAAAATAATCCGACGTGTTTTGCGTAATTTGGCGAATGTACATCATAACGTCATCCCAAAGCTGGGCGCATTCTTCATCCGTTTCTTCTTTGTTCGAGCGTACGATCTCATCAATTCTGACGAGCACTTGATAGAGGCGTTCAAACTGCGAACGTTCAAGCGATCCGCCGAATTGATCGCCCTGTTGCTCCATGCGCAGCATCATGCGTTCAAACTCCACCGTGTAGGGCGTGCATTGATAACGAAAACGCTTCTTTTTAAATTCCTCGACCGTATTGACTTTGCCCGTCTCCTGCTGAGTCGACAAATTTCCCCATTTCACCAATTGCTCGAGATCTTGCTGGAGCTCTTCCAGTGAATAGTCCGCAAAGCTCGCGTCCTCTTGCAAATGAGCGTGAATCTCCTCTGCAAACAAAAACTGCCGCATGCGTTCATGTTGAATATAGCAATAACGTAAAATGGTCCGATAACTCGAAGCCTTTTCGGCGGCGAGGTACGTCGCTTCCCTCACACGCTTCTTCACACTATGCTGCACGGCGGAGCGCCTCCTCGGTCTTTTTCTATCATTTATTGTAACATGCATGCATGAAAAATAGAATATCGTCGGAGGATGGGCATCCCCCTTTCACTGCTGTTTTTTGCTCTTCGGATCTTTCGCCGACAGTTTCGCGTACATGTCTTCCCCGTACTCGGTTTGCAAATCCCTTACCGAAGAACGCTGCTGCTCATTTTCCGGTTCCGGCGGAGCCGTGGACTGATTTTCTTCATCCCCCGATGGGCTGTTGAAAAATCGCCGCCGCATATACATATGAAAGAAAATTTCACTCCCTGTTAAAATAAGCGCGACAATAAAAGATGGAATGCCTAAGGCCATCGGTTGTTCAATGAAAAAGAACCCAAGAATCCATACGCCCGCCCACGCGAGGAAAAAATCAGCGATAATTGCTGTTACATCTTTAATGCCCGGCAAAATGAATACATCTCCCAGAAACGATACAACGGTTAAAATCAAGCTAATGGCTAAAACATTTGAAAATGCAACGTCGAAAAATCCACCTAAAACGACCCAGATAACGACGAGCATCATCCCAAATTTTATGCCTATTCCTGCAAAATACTTCATTCTTTCCCTCCTTGATTTTCTATTATTATTGCCGTTGTATTTTTCTTTATCCCTATAAAAATTCACTGTTAATTTTTTGTTTTCTGAGTTATCTTCCTGTATAGTTTTACTTGATAGCTTTACGGGTATACAATCCCTACGACCAAAATAAAGGAGTGGATCGAATGCGCAATTATATGAAACATTACATTAATGGCGAGTGGGTTGAATCCACCGGCTCAGAGACAATGGATGTGATTAACCCGGCAACGGAAGAAGTGGTCGGAAAAATCAGCTTAGGCACTCAGGAAGACTTAGATCGTGCCGTACAAGCGGCGCGTGCTGCTTTTCCTTCCTTTTCCGCAACATCAAAAGAATATCGTGTTGAACTTCTTGAAACCATTGCCGAGGAATACAAAAAACGTAAAAAAGATATCGTGGCGGCGATCACCGAAGAACTGGGTTCGCCCGTAGGCATGTCGGATAACGTTCATTACCAAATGGGACTCGCCCATTTTGAAACAGCGGCACAGCAGCTGAAAGAATTTGAATTCACGGAAAGACGCGGCGAAACATTGATCAAAAAAGAACCGATTGGCGTTAGCGGCTTAATCACGCCGTGGAACTTTCCGACTAATCAAACGTCAACGAAAATAGCAAGTGCCTTCGCCGCCGGGAGTCCCGTCGTCCTAAAACCGGCAGAGCTCACGCCTTTCGCGGCGGTCATTTTAGCGGAAATCTTTGAAGCAGCCGGCGTTCCCAAAGGAGTCTTTAACCTCGTCAACGGGACGGGCGAGACGATCGGCAACGGCATCAGCTCTCATCCCGACATTGATTTTGTTTCCTTTACCGGCTCCGGTGCCGTCGGTCAAAAAGTGTCCGAAAACGCGGCCAAGACGATCAAGAAAGTCGCGTTGGAACTTGGCGGAAAATCCCCGATGGTCATTCTCGATGATGCCGATCCGAAAAAAGCTGCCAAAGCCGCTGTGACGAACCTCGTTATGAACACCGGCCAAGCGTGTAATGCCGCGACGCGCACGCTCGTTCCGAATGCCATGCACGATGAATTCATCGAGGCCGTAAAAGAAGTGTTGCCCGGCTACCCAGTCGGCGATCCCCATGGACCTAATATGGTCGGACCTTTAGCGGCTGAGAAACAATGGGACCGTGTCCAAGGGTATATAGATAAAGGCGTCGAAGAAGGCGCGAAAATCGTCATCGGCGGCACTGGGAAGCCTGATGGTCTTGAAAAAGGCTATTATGTAAAGCCGACCGTTTTCACCGATGTTAAAAATGACATGGTCATTGCCCAAGAAGAAATATTCGGCCCTGTAATGTCGGTGATTACGTACGATGATCTTGACGAAGCCGTCGATATTGCCAACGATACGATCTATGGGCTACAGGGATATGTTGTCGGTGAAGACGAAGAAACGCTCCAAAATGTTGCTTCCCGCATTCAAGCAGGCCGTATCACCATCAACAATGCGAAAATGGACTTTACCGCGCCGTTCGGCGGTTACAAACAGTCCGGTGTCGGACGCGAATGGGGCGACTTCGGCATTGAAGAATATCTCGAAGTGAAGGCTGTACTCGGAATGCCTTCTTAAAATCCCAAGCATCCTGCTTGCCTGCCCCTTTTGGGTCGGGCAAGTTTTTGTTAGGAATTGAGGTGGCCTATGTTCGGAAAACTACGGAACCCTTTCCAAAAACGACGTTGCCATTTTTGTAAAACAACAACCCCGTACATGCGCGATTATTACGATGAAAATGACAATCGTGTCGTTGTATGTGAAAAATGCCTGGAATACGCGGAGCGACGAGCGTTCAGAAGAGTGTGAACGGAGGGATAACATGCTTAGCGAAGATCAGGTTCAAACGTTGAAAAAACGATTATTGCAAACAAAAAACGAATTGGAGTCGCAAGCCGAAGAGTCCTATCGCCCGGAAGAAACCGGTGAACTCTCTCAGACCGGCAATCACCCGTGAGATCAAGGCACCGAATTGCACGAACAAGCAAAAAACGCCGCCTTGCAAAATCAATCGCAACAGCAACTTGAGGCTGTTCATGAGGCATTGCAGGCGATTGAAAACGGAACGTATGGCCGTTGTGCCGTTTGCGGGGAGCCGATTCCTTATGAGCGACTGGAAATCGTTCCGGAAACGACGCTATGTATCAAGCATGCCCGTGCGGAAGAAGCTACTGCAGAGATGCGCCGACCTGTTGAAGAAGATGAAATGGAAGGCACTTTAGAAGAAAAAGAAGTCTTCGACCAAGCGGATACGTGGGAAACCGTTAGTGAGCACGGGACATCCGAAACGCCATCGGATAGGCCGGATGAAGAAGAAAACGATAGCGATGGAGCAAACGAAGACCCGCCAAGCCAAAAAAGATAAACGAAGACATGAAACGGCGCACCGTAATCGATGCGCCGCTTTTTTTCCTCATTAAAATGAGAGAACGCCAAATCCCATCAAAACGACGATAACGAGCGTCACGACAACGAGCGTAAACCCTACGGCAGCGCCTTCTCCCCGCTTCGTTTTTCCAAGGGTCATTTCCATAAACCCGATGAGCAGAATCGCTAAAATGCCTTTGACGATATAAGTGGCCGGAAAACTTAATTCAAAAAGCAGGCCAACGCCTGACACGATCATAATGATATAAAAAATACCGAGAATAATTCGCAGGATTCTCCCGCCCGTCGGTTTTCCCGCGCGGTACAAGAAAAACGCGATCAAAAACAGAATCGGCAAAAATGCCCACGACCCCTGGTGGGACGCGAATAACATATCATACATGTTGGTTTCATCCTTTCCAATCGTTACAAAAAATGGTCATGCGTCAATAATGTATACCCATTCCATACCCATGTTACACATCTTTTCTTCAAAAGCATAGCACCGTTTTGTGAACACCGGATGAATATTTTATATTCATGTGGCAGAAACGACGGGAAATAGGATGCGAGTGGGGTGTTTTAGGGGGCTTGAGCTCCATGGTGACCGAAATGCAGTGCCGAGACAAGGTTCGGGACTCATGAGCGCTCCATGGCTACCGGAATCCACGGCCGAGACGAGGTTCAGGACTCATGAGCGCCCCATGGTGACCGGAATCCATGGCCGAGACGAGGTTCAGGACTCATGAACGCTTCATGGCGACCGAAATCCATGGCCGAGACGAGATTCGGGACTCATGAGCGCCCCATGACTACCGAACCACCAGCCTCCCTCCATAAACGAACGATCCCCTTCTATACACCAAAAAAGAACAAGCACCTTTTGCCTGTTCTTTTTCCGCTTCTATCATTCGGATTCCGTTAATCGTCTTAAATCTTCCAGGATCGGCTCTGTGTCAACGTCGAGCCCGTCATAACGCTGAATCACTTGGCTATTTTCGTCCACTAAAAAAATATCGGTGGAATGCACGATGTCTTCGTCATCGGCTGCCGGGGCGACAACACTGTGGAAGGTGCTTTCCGCAAATTCCTCGACCTCACCAAGGCTATAACCGGTTAGAAAGTCCCAGTTGGAATAATCGGCTTCATAGTGGTCGCCGTATTCTTTTAATACTTCCGGTGAATCATACTCCGGATCTACCGTAAAGGAAACGAGGTTTGCATCGATGTCCTCGGTCGCCAAATCTTTTTGTAATTGAGACATGTTCGGGGTCATTAAATTACAAACTGTTGGGCAACGGCTAAAGATCATGTTGACCAACGTGTACTCTCCCTCTAAATCCTCATTACTTACGACCTCATTCGATTGATTCGTATAAGAAAAGTCATGAAGATCCAAGCCATACTCCTGTAAGTCTTCCCCATTTTCTGCCGATGTTTCACTCACATTATCGAACCAACCGCAACCTGCCATTGCCAGTAGCAAGACGATCCCGCATAGCCACAACCCTGATCTTGATCGCAACGCACTTCCTCCTTTGTAAATCCACCTACAATGTAGACGGGTCTTTACTTTGAGGAATATGCAACTGCTTGGCAACTATGTCTGCTAAAAGACAAGTTTTAAAATTTATGGGGCTATATCAAAAAAAACGCTGTGGGTTCTCTCCCCCTACAGCGAGAAAATATTATTTTAACGCTTCCTTGATGTCGATTTCAATTTTTTCCGGATTGGTGCTCGGGGAATACCGATACAATATTGTTCCATCACGTCCGATGAGAAATTTCGTGAAATTCCATTTAATTTTATTTGAGCCTACACCCTTGGTTTCGTTTGTGAGTTGTTGGAATAAGGGAGATATGTTTTCGCCCCGCACCTCTGTTTTTTTAAAGATTGGGAATGTGACACCGTATTTTTCTTTAAAATAATCAGGGATCTCTTCACTATCCAACGGTTCTTGATTCATGAACTGGCCGCTCGGGAACCCCAATACATAGAAGCCTTGCTCTTTATACCGGTCATAGAGCTGTTGCAACGGTTTCATTTGCGACGCAAATCCGCATTTGCTGGCAGTGTTTACAACGAGCAAAACGTTCCCCTCATACGGTTGCAATGTTTGCATTCCTTCCCCTACCGATTCTACTTTTGCATCAAAAATACTCATCGCACAACCTCCTTTTTCATCTATACCCGAACGTATCCACATTCAATCATTTGTTTAAAAGGACAGGTTAGGCTTATAATAAAAAAATAACAGTTCGAAGGAGGAATAAATAATATGTCCATTTATAGAGCGTTAACGATCGCCGGTTCTGACGCAAGTGGCGGTGCCGGTATCGGAGCCGACTTGAAAACTTTTCAGGATCTGGGCGTTTACGGAATGAGCGCGCTGACGACGGTTGTGGCCATGAAACCGGAAACGTGGGAGCATCAAGTTTTTCCCCAAGATATCAAAACCGTAGAAGCACAGTTGGAAACCATACTTTCCATCGGTGTCGATGCCATGAAAACAGGCATGCTCGCGTCACTGGACGTCATTGAACTGGCCGCGCGCAAAATAGAGGAAAACGGCCTGCAAAGAGCCGTCATTGACCCTGTGCTCGTCTGCAAAGGGGAAGATGAGGTTTTGCACCCGGAAACAGCGGACGCATTGAGAGAAGTTCTCGTGCCGAAAGCGTTGGTCGCGACGCCGAATTTATTCGAAGCAGCTCAGCTGGCGCAAATGAAGACGATCACCACGGTTGAAGGAATGAAAGAAGCAGCAAAACGCATTCATAACAACGGCACACCATACGTCGTTGTCAAAGGCGGCAAACAGCTGGACGATGACCGTGCGATCGACGTCGTTTACGACGGAGACACGTTTAAAATGTTGGAAACCGAAAAAGTGGCCCACTCTTATAATCACGGTGCCGGCTGTACGTTTGCGGCTGCAATTACAGCCGAACTCGCGAAAGGAAACGATGTACACGACGCCATCGCAACCGCCAAACAATTCGTCACCGCGGCCATCACTCACGGCTGGCGCATGAATGAACACGTAGGAGCCGTCGATCACGGCGCTTATCGGAAGCACGGCGTCGAAACGAGTATCGAAAAACAGAAAGTGTGAGCATACGACCGGCAAAGCCCCTCCAATTAGTGTGGGGGCTTCTTTTTTTGAGGAAGCATCACTCCAAAACACCTCTGAATGAAGGAAAACTTCGATTAGGGTGCCGGGGCTTCAATTTCTCCTTGTTTGTTCCTCTCGGACCGCACCGACTGCCTTTTGAGGGGGCTACTCTCGCTTGGTTGTTCCTCTCAGATCAGGCCGGACGCCTTTTGAGGGACTACTCTCGCTTGGTTGTTCCTCTCAGATCAGGCCGGACGCCTTTTGAGGGACTACTCTCGCTTGGTTGTTCCTCTCGGACCGGACCGAACGCCTTTTGGGGGGCTACTCACGTTTTATTGTACCTTTGCTCGCACCGACTGCCTACCTCATTCATTATATGCAATGCCGTTTTCTTCACACCACCGGCAGGCGAACGCGAGGTATTCCTTTTCTTTAAATTCATGCCAATCATCTTCCACGTTTAAATCAACGATCCGGTCTTTAAACCTGCGAAACGCTCCTTTTCCTCGAATCGCCTCTGTCAAGGTTGCTTGCTTTTTTTCATCGCTAAGCGAGTCGATAAATATTTCCATCAATTGATAATCATTAACTTCATAAGACTCGGGGATCGGTTCGTAATCATCCTCATTGTCAATAATATCCTCTGCCAATGCCCGTTCTTCTTTTTGCCACTCATGCTTTTCATCAAAAGGCTCTTCCCGATTTGCTTTGCGCATCGTACTTTCGTTTACCACGACGATTTCACCCGTTTTTCGATTGACAAATTGGTAAAGTTCATCCGCATCAAAGTCGATCGCTTCAGCAACCTCTGAAAGATCAACCGGCTTGTTCATCCTATCTCCCCTTTTACATTAGAAAACTTGGCTTTTTGCCAAGCTTTTATGGCGGAAAGCCTTAGTTGCACTTATGTAGGCAAGAAAGTTGATTTATACTTTCTTACCTACCATAGCGAGGGAACGCTTTATAGCGTTCCCTCTTCTTTTTGTCATATGGCTTTTGCCTTTTCGTAATCTTTTTCTCGTTTTTTCTCGACTTCGATCATTTTTTCCACGTTTTCCCGGTATTCTTGATGGGTACAACCGTGTGCTTGCTGAATGCCTTTTTCCATCAGCTCATTTGATGCTTTCAAAAGAAAAGCCTCCTCAAATTATCCCCAATTCATAAGGGGTATGAAATTATTATACCCTTTTTCCCCTTATAATGAAACCTATTTTTCCTTATGGTCGATCCATTCGGAGAATGCACGCAATGAGGAGGCGATCATCGCTTTCGTGTCCTCGTGGGTAATGGCGCCGTTTTCATCTATTTTTTTATTCGCGTGTGCAATGAAGACACTTGGTTGTTGCATGACCGAAGCGCCGGCAGCTACGAGGGATTGTTTCAGTTGTTGTTGGGAAAAAGCGGTGCCGAACATCGTTGGCGATGCCCCGATCGTTGCCGCGGGCATGCCTTTGAGCACGTTATGATTGGCATCGCTCCCCGCCCAATCGATGGCATTTTTCAAAACGCCGGGCATGCCGTGATGATATTCCGGGGTGACGATGAAAATGCCATCACTATCCAATATCGCCCGTTTAAACTCGGCAACACTGGCCGGGTCACCCCCCTCTTCCAAATCCCCATTGAAAAGGGGGATTGCCGCCAAATCATAAGTATTTAACGCCACATCCGCTTCCGTAAGTTCGGTTGCCGCAGCTAATACGTGTCGATTGAATGAATCCCGTCGCAAACTGCCGCTGATTCCTAAAATGTTTCGTTTGTTTGCCATTTTGACCTCTCCTTCGTACGCACATTTTCTATGTATTCTATTTCCTATCCCACTTATCTTTAAACGTGTTTGACCCCCGATCCTTTTTTATAAATGAAAAGTGGTATATCATAGAAGGGGATGCTCGCGATAACGCACACAACATATTTTAGGAGAGATGTGAGATGAAATATCGGATTGAAAAAGACACGCTCGGCGAAATGGAAGTGCCGGCGGACAAGCATTGGGGCGCTCAAACGGAGAGAAGTGTACGAAACTTCCCCATCGGAAAAGAACAAATGCCCCGAGAAGTCGTTTACGGCTTTGCGACGTTGAAAAAATCAGCAGCACGTGCGAACGAAAGTCTCGGTAATTTGGACAGCGACAAAGCCGCCGCCATTGCCCAAGCGGCAGATGAAGTGCTCGCGGGCGATTGGGACAGCCACTTTCCGCTCGTTGTGTGGCAAACCGGCAGCGGTACCCAATCGAACATGAACATGAATGAAGTGCTCGCACGCCGGGGAACGGAAATCCTCCAAGAACAAGGAAAAGATGCAGCCATTCACCCGAATGACGACGTGAACCGTTCCCAAAGTTCCAACGATACATTCCCAACAGCGATGCACATTGCCGCGGTTACCGAAGTTCAGCGTAAATTGTTGCCTGTTTTGGAAACGTTAAAAAATACGGTCGCCGAGAAGGCGGAGAGCTTCAAAGACATTATAAAAATCGGACGAACGCACTTACAGGATGCAACGCCGCTCACAGTCGGCCAAGAGTTCAGCGGCTGGCAAGAAATGCTCCGCAAAAGTGAAAAAATGATCGCGGAAAGCATTGAATACTTAAATGACCTTGCTATCGGCGGCACGGCTGTCGGAACAGGCATCAATGCCCATCCCCAATTCGGGGAAAAAACCGCGGGATTTATTAGCGAAGAAACGGGTTTGTCTTTCAAGTCAGCCCCTAATAAGTTTCACGCGTTGACAAGCCATGATGACATTTCTCATGCCCACGGTGCTTTAAAGGCACTTGCTGCTGACTTAATGAAGATCGCCAATGATGTCCGTTGGCTATCAAGCGGTCCCCGTTCGGGCATTGGCGAACTGACGATTCCGGCGAACGAACCCGGGAGCTCCATTATGCCGGGCAAAGTGAATCCTACCCAAAGTGAAGCCCTCACGATGGTATGCACACAGGTGATGGGGAATGACGCCACGATCGGCTTTTCCGCCAGCCAAGGAAATTTTGAACTCAACGTCTTCAAGCCGGTCATTATTTATAACTTTTTACAATCCGCGCAATTGCTCACCGACGCCATGCAATCGTTCCATGACCGTTGCATCGTCGGCATCGAGCCGGAAAAAGAAAACATCGATGCCCACGTGCGAAATTCGTTAATGTTGGTTACAGCCTTAAATCCGCACATCGGCTATGAAAAAGCCGCGGTTATCGCGAAAAAAGCGCATACCGAAGGACTCACATTAAAAGAAGCGGCTGTTAACAGCGGAGAGCTTACCGAAGAACAGTTTAACGAATGGGTGGATCCTGCGAAAATGGTCCAGCCTTCTGAATAAGAAACACAAAAACTGCCCTTGGTCGCGGGTCCCGTACCGTGGGCAGTTTTTCACTCATCGTACGTAAAACGAACGACATATTTTTCATTTTTCAGCTTAATGATCTCCACAAGCGGACATATTTCATAGCCATTATGCCAGTTATCTTCCAGTTTGGCCTTCACACAACCGGCCTGGAATTTAGACCGGAAGGTCTGTTTCCAATAAATCCATCGCGGTCCGTTCATTTGTAATTGCTCCTTTGACGCCTTCTATTAGAAAAACTTGACTTCCATCAAGTCTTTACAGTGGAAGCCTTGGATCTTAAAGTGTAAAAAACATGATGTAAACTTCTTCATTATTTTACTGGCTTACACCTGCATTATGCAAGATCTGTGATTGATGTTTCGGGAATGGATGGTTGATATCTGGTTCGGACAATTTCCCGTCGCGCTTCACTGATTTATGTCCGAACGGGTACTCGGTTCGGACTATAATGGTTTCGTTTCCCGGGGTTATGTCCGAACTCACTTACCGTTCGGACAATTCCGGCCGTGTTTTCAGCTTTTATGTCCGAACTCGCACCCGGTTCGGACAATTACAGTCGCACGTCGCCAGTTTCTGTCCGAACGCTCCCTTTAGCGATTAAACAGCGGACATGATACAATGCTTTTAGTTATTTTTCAGAAATGAGGGTTTGCACATGGATGGAGAAACTCGCTCCTTAACGTTTACCAGCACTATTCTTGATCATGAATTCGACCTTTACGTCTACATACCGCCTAATTACCACGAAAGCATCTCTTACCATCTCATGATCGCGCAAGATGGGCAAGATGCTTTTCGGCTCGGAAAAATTGGCCGTAACGTTGAATCGATGATTTTAGAAGAAGCCGGTCCGGAAACAATTGTCGTCGGGGTGCCCTACCCTCGCGTATCCGCCCGGCGCAAGTGGTATCATCCTGATGGAGAGGAGACGCCCCAATACTTGCAATTTTTGACGGAGGAACTTCTCCCTTTTCTCACCGAGCAATTTTCTATTCGGGAAGATGCGGACGGGCGCACGCTTTTGGGTGATTCACTGGCCGGGTCGATGGCCTTGCTCGCGTGTTTGGAGCACCCCGATATGTTTAAACGCGCGATTATGTATTCGCCTTACGTCAATGACACGTTGCTATCCAAAATAGATGAAAGCAAATATCTCGATACATTTACCATCTATCATACCGTAGGAACGGACGAAGAAGAAGTAAAAGGAACCGATGGAACGATCATGGATTTCATGACGATGCACAACGATCTCCAAAACCGTCTAAAAGACAGTACTGGCAACTATCGCTCGAAAGTCATTGAGGAAGGCGACCATACGTGGCTCACGTGGGAGCCCGACCTGCATCAAGCACTGCATTTTATGTTCATCATGCATGGGGAGTGAAAAAATGAGCGTTCAAATTGCGAACACCGAAGAAGAAATGCAAACCGTGCGCGAGATTCGTTCAACGGTTTTTATCGACGAACAAAATGTTTCTCCCGAAGAAGAGTGGGACGAACACGAATACGAATCGAATAGCGTCCATCTCCTCGCGCGCACAGACAGCAAATGGGCTGGAGCGGGACGCGTCCGCTTCTCCGGAAACATGGGCAAAGCAGAGCGAATCTGTGTGTTAAAAGAATTTCGCGGCACCGGTATTGGAAAAGAAATCATGCAAGCGCTTGAAGACTACGTCGCTTCGCAAGGCGCGGGCTCCGTCCTTCTCAACGCACAGACCCATGCAAAAGACTTCTATGAACACTTGGGTTATGTCGTCACATCGGACGAATTCTTAGACGCCGGTATCCCCCATGTCGCGATGGAAAAACGGTTATGATGGAGCGCCGGGTTCCCGGCGCTTTTTGTTATACAGCCTTCCGTTCTTCATGATCGCTCCGATTTTACATCGTTGCGGCTGCTCCGGTCGGTATGATTCGGTCATGAGGTCCGAAATTCAGCTGAAGCAAGCTGTTCGGGCGCGGGCGCCATGCACAGCATTCATGAAACCCGAAATTCGGCGCAGCCATGCTTTTCAGGTGCCATGGAGCGTTCATGAAACCCGAAATCCGGCGCAGTCGTGCTTTTCAGGTGCCATGGAGCGTTCATGAAACCCAAAATTCAGCGTAGCCATGCTTTTCGGGTGCCATGAAACACTCATGAAACCCGAAATCCGGCGCAGCCGTGCTGTCTTGCAGTCTGTTTTTCATAATAGCCCCGATTTAAAGTTCCTTAATCCGCGCTCCATCACCAGATATACGCTCTCCATCCTCATGCCCTATAATGTTCTCTATTAAAAAAGCCGCCATGCGACATGGCGTGCCTGTTATTTTTGTGCCTTAAGCCAACGCATCAAAGCGGCGGCCTTTGCCGGTCAACTTGCGCTCGGATTCATGACGATGATAAGGCTTCACGTACACGCGGGAAGGGGATAGCTGTCCGTCTCGCTTATGGCGATCGACGCGTTTTGCCCTGACACGATCAATCGGAGGATTTGCCTTAATCAACGGTTGCGTGCCTTGTACGCGATTGCCGTATTGAGAAGCAATGTCGTTATGTTGCATCGGGATATAACCCATTCGCTCAACCCTCCCCTTCCTCTCCTGTATACCTATACCCCAAAAAAAGTGGCAATACGCCTATTTCTCATTAAAAGTCTCATTCGCGTGGGTCAGGGATACACGCATTAGGTAAAACGTACATAAGATGTAACGAACCTGAAGGAAAAGGAGTGATGAACGTGAGCTGCGGTTGTAAAGATCATGAATCGGGCCACTGTGTATGTGATGCGGTGCTTTCCATCAAGGAAGCACAAGATGCCGTCGACAAAAAAATGGATAACTGTATAAACAGTTGTCACACTAACTTGTTAGGCCCAAAAAGACCCGGGAAGATCCAGGACACGATTCCCTTTATGCTAAAAGATAAAAAAAGCAACTTGTTCTGGGCTACCGGCGGACTGACAGCGGACCTAACGGACGTGTTTGAAACAGTTTTCTTCCGAGTCGAAGATGTCGATGAAAAAAGTTGCTGTGCCACTTTGTCGTTGTTGCGCCCAACCAACGACATCAAGTTCACGCATAACTGTTGTGTCGACCCAACGTCACTTTCCGACGTCTATACGCTTGAAAAAACCCATTTCTGTATAGAAGTCGATCTGCGCTGCTTCTGCGCAATCCAATGCCTTGATCCGGACTTGATCGATAATGTTGTCAAGAAAGACAAAAAACATCATCATCACGAGAAGTGATCAAGGGATAATTCCTGCACATCGCCGTAATTGATCGTCACAAGATAAGGGGTTTGTTGGGTCTGCATCGTAAAATACTGCTCCTCAGCAGCAGTAACGGTGCCGACCCATGTTTGTTCTTTCGTTTTACATATACATGTCATTGGTGTGCGTTTCCGCATTTTTAAAAGAAAATCCACTTTCCCTTTCACGGATTTTTCTACAAAGACTTGGGGTTCTTCTCCCTTTTTGTCTTCGTTCTGATCATCGAGAAGGCGAGTGCCTAAATGATCATCAATCGGTTCTCTTTTGTTGGAAGATTCTTCTGACAATGCAGACGCCAGGCGATCTCTCGTACGATTGACATAATGCGACGGCGTGCTGCTTGCCTGCCAATCGTAACCTAAATGTTTCGATAAATTAAATGAACGTCTTCTTTCATTTTCTTCATTTTGAACGTCGCCTTCATGATTTTCTTCCGCGAGTTCTTCTTCTGCATTTAAATGGCTGTGTTTGTATAAAATCTCCACTTCTGTCCTTCCCAGGTAAGCAGCTTCATGTTGATCAGGGGTATCGATATATAGTAGCGGTTGAACACGGTTCCTCCGTTTTCGTGTACTCATCTCTTCTCCTCCCTCGGAAAACGTCTTGTTCCATTGTATTCAGTTGATAACAAGCTATGAATGAAAGGAAAAAAGAAAGTACTTCATTACACTATACGTTTCCTTCGTTAAATGAGACAGGGCGCCTGTAGTAGGCTGGTGCCTGTTTTATCATTGAACGACACTCCTGTGCGCATGACTGAATAACGTATAAAAAGAACGAAATTATCGTTCTTCCAGTCGCAGACGCGGAAGGGAGGAATTTAAATGTCTGGTGGATACGGATTTGGTGGAGGATTTGCGTTAATTGTCGTATTGTTCATTTTGCTCATCATCGTCGGAGCTTCTTACTGTTAATAAGCGCACGTGTTGTGAAATCATCCCCTAGCCCCCGGGATGATTTTTTTCATGAACAACTATCACCTTGTGCTAAGAGGGTAAAAACGGAAAAAAAACTCGTTTTTAAGCTCTTTATCAAAATCGATCGGTGCCCATAACGTTTTCATGATTATTTTGTTCTATTCTGTCAAATCGCTTTTCGATCCTATCGAATCTTTCATTAACCTAATTAAACTACTTATACCACTTTAAGTTATTGGAATGAAAAGCTAAAAAAAGAGCAAAAGGGATCCCCCTTTTACTCTTTTTCGGCTGCAGCGGTTTTCTTTTGTGAAGTACCGTACTGCGCGACGATTTCCTCCATATGGTGGCAGGCCGCGCGGTGGTCGCCGTTCGCATCGTCCGTCTCGCGAAGGTCCGGATCTTCCTGTTTACATATGTCCGTGGCGAACGGGCAACGGGTGTGAAACCGGCAACCGCTTGGCGGATCCAAAGGCGATGGGACATCCCCTTCCAGCACGATACGCTCGCTTTTCCTTTCGGGGTCCGGGACGGGGATCGCCGAAAGCAACGCGCGGGTATACGGGTGGCGCGGCTCGTCAAACAAGGCCTTTTTATCGCCGATTTCCACGATTTTGCCAAGATACATGACGACCACACGATCGGAAATGTGGCGAACAACGCCCAAGTCGTGGGAAATAAACAAGTACGTAAGGCCGTATTTCTTCTGCAAATCTCTGAGCAGGTTTAAGACTTGCGCCTGCGTGGACACGTCAAGGGCAGATACCGCTTCGTCGCAAACGATCAACTTCGGATCCACGGAAAGGGCGCGCGCGATCCCAATTCTTTGCCGTTGGCCCCCGCTAAATTCGTGCGGGTATCGCTCGGCTTGTTGCGGGCGAAGACCGACAACATCCATTAACTCGCGAATCCGTTTCGGGCGATCGTTTTTCGGGACGACGCCTTGAATTGCCATGGCCTCGTCGAGGATTTGTTTCACTTTTTGGCGTGGATTCAAGGAAGCAAATGGATCTTGAAAAATGATTTGCATATCTTTTCGTTTTTTCCGAAGATCAGCCTTGCTTAGATTGCGAAAATCTTCCCCTTCAAAATAGATTTCTCCATCCGTCGGTTCTTCCAACCGTAAAATCGCGCGTCCGGTCGTCGACTTTCCGCAACCGGACTCGCCAACAATACTCAACGTTTCCCCTTCATTTATGGAAAAAGAAATGTCATCGACTGCTTTGACATCAGCCATTTTGCGGTTGAGGACGCCGCCTTTTACCGGAAAATATTTCTTTAAATTTTTTGTTTCGAAAAGAGGCGTTGTCATGATTCTTGTTGCACCTCCTTATTCATCGGATGTTCTTGTTCCCATTCCTCGGTGTAAATCCAACAACGTACGGCCCCATCGTCCCTTTCTCCATCTAGGTTGTTTTTAGGCGTCCCCAAGGATGGATGCGTCTGGCAAATCTCGGAAGCGAACGGGCAACGCGAGGCAAACCGGCAGCCACTTGGCATTTCCGCCGGGCTCGGAACCGTTCCTTTAATCATTTCCAATTCATCAACATCCACATCATGACGCGGAATCGCCCGCATCAACCCTTGGGTATACGGATGCAACGGGCGTTTGAACAGTGTGTTCACATCGGCTTGTTCCACGACTTCCCCGGCGTACATAACAGCCACTTGATCAGCCGTTTCCGCAATCACGCCAAGGTCGTGGGTGATGATCATGACCGCCATGCCCGTTGATGCCTGCAGGCTTTTCATCAATTCAAGAATCTGTGCCTGAATGGTAACATCAAGCGCCGTTGTCGGTTCATCGGCAATCAACAATTCAGGCTCGCACGCAAGCGCCATCGCGATCATGACACGCTGACGCATCCCTCCGGACAACTCATGGGGGTAACTTTTCGCCCGGTTTTTCGGCGCGGGAATCCCCACAAGTTTGAGCATACGAATGACTTCCTGATGGGCTTCGCTTTTGCCCATTTTTTTATGAATCCTTACCGTTTCAGCCACTTGATGGCCAACGGTAAATACCGGATTTAAAGAGGTCATTGGTTCTTGGAAAATCATGGAAAGACGGTTGCCGCGGTATTTGGCAATCTCCGCTTTTGATTTTTGGAGTAAATCATCGCCGTTTAATTCGATCTTGCCGCCGACAATTTCTCCGGGGGATTGAATCAACTGCATCACCGATAATGACGTAATGCTTTTTCCTGAACCGGATTCCCCGACAATGCCCAGCGTTTCATTCGCGCCTACTTCAAAATCAACGCCATCAACGGCTTTCACTTCGCCGTCCGGTGTAAAAAATGACGTTTGCAACCCTTCGACTTTCAAAACAGGCGTTTGCTCGTTATTTGCCACCGCTCATGCCCCCTTTCTTTAATTCAATTCAATCCGTTTATTCAAGACGCGATAAAGGATATCGACGAGGAAATTAATGAGTACAAATGTTAACGCGAGGACGATAACCGTTCCTTGTACAACCGGAAAATCCCGTTGGGAAATGGCATCGACAACGAGTCGTCCCAATCCGTTAATGCTAAAGACCGACTCGGTAAGAACCGCCCCGCTCAAGAAATAGCCAAATTGCAGACCGATCACCGTGACGACCGGAATTAACGCGTTTCGCAAGGCGTGTTTATAAATGACGAGCCGTTCTTTTACCCCTTTTGCCCGCGCCGTGCGAACGTAATCTTCCCCGATGACTTCGAGCATGGCCGAGCGCGTCATACGAGCAATGATCGCCGCTCCGGCCGTTCCCATCGTAATCGCGGGCAGGAAGATTTGCTGCCAATCCCCCCAACCGGAGGTGGGCAACCACCCTAATTGGTTGGCAAACACATACATAAGCATAAGGCCAAGCCAGAAGTTTGGCATCGAGAGACCGATGACGGCAAGCGACATCGTCCCAAAATCACGGAACGAATTTTGCTTTGTCGCCGCGAGAATCCCACCGATAAGGCCAACGCCGACAGCGACGACAAGTCCCCAAAACGCGAGTTCCAACGTAATCCAGAAGCGCGGGGCGACCAATTCCATGACCGGTTGGCCGGTGCGCACGGATTCACCGAGCTCAAAGCGGAGAAGATCACCCAAAAATATCCCGTATTGGACATATAAAGGCTCGTTTAAACCCAGGTTCTCCCTCATTTGTTCCAATTGTTCTTCCGAAGCCGCTTCCCCGGCCATGACTTGGGCTGCATCCCCGGGGATCAATTGGATGATCAAAAAGGCAACGAGGGTCACGCCGATAATGACCGGGATCAGTTGTAAAAAACGGCGAATGATAAAAATGTGCATGTTTGCGCCTCCTTACTTTTTCGATCTTGGATCTAGCGCATCCCGCAAACCGTCTCCCAGCATGTTAAAGCCAAGGACGATGAGCACGAGCGCGATCCCCGGAAACAGGGTTAGATGAGGATTCTCCCACATGTAACTTCTCCCCGAGTTAAGCATAGCCCCCCATTCGGGTGTCGGCGGCTGGACGCCAAGCCCGAGGAAGGATAAACCGGCGGCACTGAGAATCGATACGGCAATCTGCAAAGATGCTTGGACGATAATCGGCGAGCTTACATTCGGAAGGATATGCTGAAAAATAATCTTCCCATCCCTTGCTCCCAGTGCTCGCACCGCCTCTACATACTCCACCGATTTTACTTCCAACACCGACCCGCGGGTAATCCTGGCAAAAACCGGGATATTATAAATGGCTAAAGCGATAATGACATTGTTCAGATTTGGACCAAGTGCACTTACAATCGCGAGTGCTAACAAGATGCCCGGGAACGCAAGCAATACATCGGACACACGCATAATGATGGAATCAATGATGCGTCCGTAATACCCTGCAAACAAACCGAGAATAATTCCGAACACCGCGCCGACCGCTACGGATAACACACCGACGTATAACGTTAAATGGGTGCCATAAATAATCCGGCTGTAGATGTCCCTGCCGTTATGGTCCGTTCCAAACCAATGGTCCGATGATGGCGACTGGAAATCGTTCAGCACATCGGTTGAATTCGGATTATGTGTCATTAAATCGAATGGAAGAATTCGTAATTGTGACAGTAATGTGCTTAATGCGATCAGGGTAAAAATGATTAAAATAATGCCGCCGATTAATGACGATTTGTTGCGTATTAATTTTTTCATCAAGTTCTTAAAGCGTGATTCCGGCGCTGCAAATGCCTCGCGTTCCGGTTCCTGCTTTACGGTTGACCCCATCCTCGCTCAACCCTTTCTCTTATTCTTCCAGTCTAACTATTTTAATAGGAAAGTAGACTCACCATGTTTACAATAAAGCATATATGCGCTTTCAGCAAGCAAAATTAAAACATTGTGTGAACTTATCTTTTTAAAATTAATGCATTAAGTTTACATGAAAGCCTCGTTATTGTAAATCGTAATTTTTTCCGTTTATAACTTTTATTTGCCATGAAAATAGGGTTGAAATTATTAAATTCGTAAGACGCAGTGGTGATTTATACATTACAACTGTTCCGGTTATTTGAGGGTTGATGTGCCGCGCTTTCTGATTTATATTTTAATCTTATGTCGTTCTCCTACTATTTTTGCCAAAAAAAATGTGTTGAAAGTTATTAATTCGTAAGATATAGTTAATTTAACTTTTAATTATTGTAAGGGGGAATAGCGTGTGAAGCGTTACAAACGTACCGGTTACTTCGTCGGAACTGCTCTTGCTACAAGCTTGTTGCTGGCGGCTTGTACAGACGATTCAGATGTGGACGGAGATAACGGAGAAACCGAAGGCGAGGAAACCGAAGAAACTGAAGATGGAGAGGAAGCTTCCGGTGAGCCTCAAGAAGGCGGGGACTTCATGATGTCTATGCCCGGGGAGCCCGTTACAATGGATCCTCACGGTTCCAATGATAACCCATCCGCCCAAGCACGTACATTAATGTATGAAACGCTCGTGACACAAAACCCTGAAACACTCGAAGTTGAAACCGAAGGTTTGGCAGAATCATACGACCAACCCGATGATAACACTTGGGTTTTTGAACTTCATGAGGGGGTCCATTTCCATAATGGGGAAGAGCTGACGGCTGACGGCTGACGACGTTGTTGCCACATTCGAGCGCGTGCTCGAAGAAGACCGCGCATCCGAAGCAGCTTTTCTATTTGAAATGATTGAAGATATTGAAGCCGTTGATGACTACACGGTTGAATTTACGACCGAGTATCCATTCGCTGCCTTGGACGCGCACCTTGCGCACAATGCGGCCGGCATTATGAGTGAAGCCGCTATCGAAGAAGAGGAAGAAGGCGATGAGCTCAACCTGGAAACGGAAGCTGTCGGCACAGGGCCTTTTGAATTTGAAGATTGGACACAAGGGGATTCACTGACATTTACTAAAAATGAGGATTACTGGGGTGACAATGCTTACCTGGACAGCGTAACCTTTGAAATTGTAGGTGAAGACCTTACGCGCGTCAGCATGCTTGAAAATAATGAATCACACTTTGCCGAAGACATCCAGCCAACGCTGATGGATCAAGTTGATGCCTTGGATAATGCAAGCGCCGAGACTGTGCCGGCTCTAAACATGACCTATATAGGTTTTAACACCCAAGAAGAACCTTTCGATGACCCTCAGGTTCGCCAGGCAATCTCAATGGCGATAGACAATGAATTGCTTGTAGATGGCGTTTACGAAGGCTACGGAGAAGCGGCAAACGGGCCTATCAATGATCTCGTCTTTGGTTATAATGACGATGTCGAAGATGCCGATGCGACGGACCATGACCCGGAACAAGCGCAAGAATTGCTTGCAGACGCCGGTTATGAAGAAGGCGACTTAGAGATTACGTTGTGGACAAACAATGAAAGCGATGTTCGTGAACAAACCACCGAACTCGTCCAAGATCAACTATCGGAAATCGGGGTCGACGTTTCCATTGAAAATGTTGAGTGGGGCGCTTATTTAGACCAAACCGCTGAAGGTGAACACGAGATGTTTATCCTTGGTTGGGGAACGGTAACCGCAGACGCTGACTACACGATGTATGCTTTACTCCATTCCGATAGCGTAGGAGCACCGGGCAACCGAGCCTTCTATGAAAACGACGAAGTCGACGACCTTATTATGGATGCACGACAGGAAACAGATGATGAAGCGCGCGAAGAGCTCTATGCCGAAATTCTGGATATTACAGTAGAAGAAGCGCCTTACATCTACACGGTCTTTGATGAACTTCGTTACGGAATCTCTGATTCGGTAGAAGGCTTTGTCTTCCATCCAAACCGTACCTTTGATCTTTCTGAAACTTATATTACCGAAGATGCTGAGGAAGGCGGCTACTAAACCTATCGCAAACATACCCATGCGTAAAATTTTGTGCGCATGGGTTTTTTATGAGTGTTCGAGAAGGACAGATAATCGCTTATTGCTTCCTCTGTTTACACAATCTGATATTAATCGCCCTTTTTCGTCGTATTATTTTTAAAATTACTAATAATTCGATATTGAAAGTTTTTAGTTCGTAAGATATAGTTAGTTTAGCTTTTATTTACTACAAAGGGGGAAAAGAAAATGAAGCGTTTCAAACGTCGTGGTTACCTCGTCGGAGTTATCTTGGCAACAAGCTTGCTACTCGTGGCTTGTACGGACGACTCGGATGTAGACGAAAGCCAGGATGAAGAGGCTGCCGGTGGGGACGCTGAAGAAAATGATGATGCAGAGGATAGTGACGAGGTTAGCGGCGAGCCCCAAGAAGGCGGGGACTTTCATATCTCATTGTCGGGAGAACCTGTATCCATGGATCCGCATGAATCCAATGACAATCAGTCAGCGAAAGCACGTTCATTAATGTATGAAACACTTTTAAACCATAACCCGGAAACGCTTGAATTGGAAGCGACTGGCTTAGCTGAATCGTACGAGCAGACCGAAGATGACACGTGGGTTTTTGAATTACACGAAGGTGTACATTTTCATAACGGCGAAGAGTTGACAGCCGACGATGTTGTTGCAACATTTAACCGCGTGCTTGAAGAAGAGCGTGCTTCCGAAGCTGCCTTTCTTTTTGAAATGATTGAAAATGTCGAAACGATTGACGATTATACTGTGGAATTTACGACTGAATTTCCATTTGCCCCATTAGGCGCTCACCTCGCCCATAACGCTGCCGGAATTATGAGTGAAGCCGCGATTGAAGATGATAATGAAGAAGAAATTAACCTTGATATCGAAGGTGTGGGGACAGGCCAATTTGTCTTTGAAGAATGGAATCAAGGAGATTCTCTCACCCTAACGAAAAATGAAGACTATTGGAGAGATGAAGCAAACCTTGATAGCGTAACATTCGATATTGTCGGGGAGGATCTCACCCGTGTCAGTATGCTTGAAAATAACGAAACGCACGTTGCCGATTTAATCCAACCGAACTTGGTTGATCAAGTGGAAGCCCTTGACAATGCCAATCTGATTGCAGAACCGAGCTTGAGCTTAACCTATGTTGGTTTTAATACAGAAAAAGAACCATTCGATGACGTGCGTGTCCGACAAGCAATTTCTCTAGCTGTCGATAATGAGTTGTTGGTGGATGGCATTTACGAAGGATATGGCGAAGCGGCTTACGGCCCGATCAATGAACTCGTCTTTGGCTATGATGAAGATTTGGAGGATATTGGATATGATCTGGATGAGGCAGAGGACTTGCTTGCCGAGGCCGGCTATGAAGACGGCTTTGAGACAACACTTTGGATGAATGACGATAACCCCGTACGCGAACAAACCGCTGAACTGATCCAAGACCAACTGTCCGAGATAGGTGTTGATATTTCGCTTGAAAACGTAGAATGGGGCGCTTACCTTGATCAAACAGCCGAAGGGGAACACGACATGTACGTGCTCGGCTGGGTAACCGTCACCGGTGATGCGGACTACGGCATGCACTCACTCTTCCACTCCGATAACTTTGGGGCACCCGGAAACCGCTCGTTCTATGAAAATGAAGAAGTCGACGCTTTGCTTGATGAAGCTCGGCAAGAAGAGGATGAAGAAACACGGGAAGACCTATACTCGGAAATCCAAGAAATTCTCGTCGATGAAGCACCGATGATCTATACAGTCTTTGACGATCTCCGTGTTGGTGTTGCTGACTCCGCAGAGGATTTCGTACAGCATCCAAACGGAACCTTTGATTTAAGTGAAACTTCTATTACCGAAGACGCTGAAGGCAGCTACTAAGGCTTTCCTTTTAACCATGCCCGGGCAACCGGCATGGTTTTTTTCTGTTTGGATGCTTTAAATACAACCTCCCCTTACCTGGCTCTCTGATTGTCATATGCTTCTTGCTTCAGACAGTTCCCCTCTCCCAGAACTCGTTTGTGTCAGAACTGGCACCTCCTTCGGCCGACTCCCCTTTCCGGCTCACATTTTTGTCCAAACTCGCTCCTTCCCCGACTAATTTCATCTTCTTTAAGTCCGTAAGCTTTTTGTATTTTTTTTATTAATACTGTAGTATTATATTTGCATATTTTGTATATTATTGTAAGGATCGGTTGAGAAAGGAATGACAAAACAATGAAAATGCCAGTATTTTTATTCGGAGCTTTATCGACGTTTGTCATCGCGGGATGTGCGGCCAATTCCGCTAAAGACACGTATCTTGAGGCAATGGACACGAAAAATGAAGGGGACGCTTATCACCTCGGAGCTTCTGCTGATGTTGAAACGCCGGAAGCGATTGATTCCGAAATGGCTTCCACCCTCGCTTTATCGCTGGATAACTTTAATTTTGCTTTTGAGATCCGGGGAGAGCATGATGGAGAAAGTTATGAAATAGAACAGGACTTCCCGGGAAGTGCGTTAACAACCTATGAACCATACCCCATACATATCGAAAATGGTGTGCTCGATGACACGACCTATTACCAACCCGTAGAATCAATGATCGATTTTTTTAATGAAACGGGCGCATATGGATTTGAGGTACAATTAAGCGAAGAAATTGAAGGTATGCATATTGAACTCCCATTCGAAACCGGAGAGCATTCATTCGATGATTTTTTTCATGAAGATGAAGAATTCCTGGAACTCGTTAGTGACTTAGACGATGATCGCTTTGAAGAAAACGACGGAGAAATTTCTTTTAGCCTGGAAGGCGAGGAAGCGAGACCTTATTTGGAAAAGAAGTTTTTTGCGTTTAGCCAAGTAGCCCTCCCTGGGAGTGAACAACTGTATGATTTGGAGAATGGGGACGAACAAATGTCAGTTGGAGAAGTAGAAATCAGAGCATCGCTGACGGAAGACGGTGTCCTAAGCGCCGAAGAATACGTTATACCTATAGAAGAAAACGGACGAGAATGGCTCGCTGAACTACGCCTTGATTATTATGACCTTGACTATGATGGGGAAATCTTAATGGTTGAAGACATAGACCCCCTCACGGAAGAGGATTTCAATGATTACATGATGGAAGAACAACAGCGAGATCTTGGGGAACTGATCGATGAAATGGATGAGATGGAAGATGAGTAAGCATTGATAATCTTGATGAGCGGCTATGGGCAGGCCGCTCTTTTGCTAAGCATGTGGTTGATAAGGAGGAGAAATCGTGAGGAGATGGCTACCCATTTCGATAAGCATTCTTATTGTAGGGATGGGAGGGGTTTTTTTGGTGAACGAATGGTGGAAGACCGGCACTCCTGCCCTGGATCATGATTTTACGAGTGAGTTTATTGATGAGGAAGCAGATACGGGGACAGAAGGATTTTATTTGTTTGAGTCGGGAACAGGACAATTTCAGATGGACTTCCCTGGGGAGTTTGAGATGCTTGAAAGTTCCGGACTCTATTCAATCGTTGAGAACAGATTCGAAATATTTAATGCTCAAAAAGTGAGACAAAATGAAAATAAAGGTTTATCTAGTATGTTTAAAGTAACGTATAATGGCGAGTTCAGTGAACGTGAAAAAGAATTGGCATTTGAAAATCTTTTAAAAGAATTTAGCTATGAGGGTCAATATGAACCTTTTGAAACTGAAGATGTATATGGTTATTATGGAGAATCCATTGGAGAATTAAAAGGGTCTGAAATGCAAATTTCTGATCCGAATAGCGGTACGACAAATCAATATTATGCTTTTATCGAAAATAAACATTCAAATGATGTCATCAGTTTGACCTATACATTAGTTTGTGAGAACGGTTCTGAACAAACCTGTGTTATTGATGAAGAAAAAGATAAAGCTTTATTTACTCATATAATCGAAAGTATTCAGTTTAATAACAACGAAGGGAAGTAATTTGTTGGCGGAAAAGGATCCGGAATAACCGACTTATCGTATAAGCGACGGTATATTGGACAATTTGGCAACTTCTTATCCGATTTTTATATAATAAATGCATAATATGGGTATTAATTGTTTCTTTGTGAGGGCGTGACAGTCGTGAAAAAATGGTTAATTATTTCGATAGGCATCCTTATTTTAGGAATCGGGGGGTTCTTTTTGGTTAAAGAATGGGCAACAACTGGCGTCCCTGCTTTAGATCATGATTTTACAAGTGATTTCATTAATGATGAAGCAGACACTGGCACGGATGGATTTTATTTGTTTGAGTCGGGAACAGGCCAATTTCAGATGCACTTCCCTGGGGAGTTTGAAATGTACGACCGCACTGGTCGTTATTCTATCGCTGGCGATAGGTTTGAATTATTCAATGCTCAGAAAGTAAGAGAAAATGAAAATGATGGAATAACAAGCATCTTTCAAGTAACATATAATGGGGAATTCAATGCCTGGGAAAAGGAATTAAATTTTGAAAGACTATTAGAGGATTTTAGCTATGAAAGTCAATACGACTCCTTTGAAACTGACGATGTATATGGGTATTTCGGGGAATCAATTGGAAAACTTATCGATAGAGAAGTGCAAATTTTCGACCCAGATGAAGGAGAAACAAATCGATACTTTGCTTTTGTTCTAGATAAACATTCAGATAGGGTAGTAACAGTTACTTATAGATTAGTTTGTGGAAATAACCCTGAAAACTGTGTGATTAATGAAGAAGAAAATGCAGCATTGTTTACTCATATGATCAAAAGCATTCAGTTTAATAACAACGAAGGGAAGTAATTTGTTGGCGGAAAAGGATCCGGAATAACCGACTTATCGTATAAGCGATAGTATTTTAAACAATTTGCGCAACTTATCCGATTTTTGTATAATAAAATGCATATTATGGGTATTAATTGTTTCTTTGTGAGGGCGTGACAGTCGTGAAAAAATGGCTAATTATTTCGATAGGCATCCTTATTGTTGGTATAGGAGGGATTTTCTTGGTAAAGGAATGGGCAACAACCGGCGTCCCTGCTTTAGATCATGATTTTACAAGTGAGTTTATTGATGAGGAAGCAGATACTGGGACGGATGGATTTTATTTGTTTGAGTCGGGAACAGGACAATTTCAGATGGACTTCCCTGGGGAGTTTGAGATGTATGACCGCTCCGGTCGTTATTCTATTGTTGAGAATAGGTTTGAATTATTCAATGCTCAGAAGGCAAGAGAAAATGATAATGATGGTTTAACAAGCAGTTTCCAACTCAGATATATGGGAAACCTCAACGAAAGAGAAAGAGAATTAGAATTTGAAATGCTATTAGATGATTTCAGCTATGAAGACCAATATAAACCTTTTGAGACAGATAATATATACGGTTATCATGGTGAATCAATCGGGGAATTTAACATGGCCGAGAAAGAAACACAAATTTTGGATCCAAATACGGGAACAACAAACCGATACTTCGCCTTTATTGTAGATAAACATTCAGAAAAGATTATTAGGATTACCTATTCATTGAATTGCGAGGACAACCCTGAAAAAAATTGTGTTATTGATGAAGAGGAAGATGCAACATTATTTGCACATATGATCGAAAGCATTCAGTTTGAGAATAACATGGGGGAATAATTTTGTTATTGGATGAAAGTACCCGAAATAAATTGACCGATTTACAATATGAACGCCCAGACGACGGAACGACCTTTGATACGGATTCCGTAAAAACCGTTATTAATCAACAGAAGGGTTTAGATCTGGACACCCAAAATATTAATATTTATTCAAGCAGTGATGAACAACTTGGTCCATCAGGCGGATTTGATGGGCATGCCCTGCACCTTTATAATCCCGACCAAAATATCAATGATGTTTATTATATCTTTCGAGGAACGGAAGTTCAGGATCTTCATGATATCGTTTATAATGCTATAGGTATCGGTAGTGGAACGAATACAGAACAACTTCAAGCTGCTGAAAGGTTCTTTGGTAACGTAGAGGGTAAAATACAAGACCATCTTGAATATGAAGAATACAATAATTTAACAAGAATGGGAGACGGTCACTCCCTTGGCGGGAACCTCGTCGTTAGCCTCGCACTTTTGACTAAAAACTTTACTGATGTCAGAGGATTAAATGATGCTCCTGTGAACGTTCAACATCTCATCGATCATGACCAAGATTTTAGCGACTATTTAGAAATCAAAGTAGGTGATGATATAAACGATATAAGTGAAGATGAACTCTCCCGTCTTGCCTTAGATTTTTATTCTGATGAAGCAAAGAATATTAGTCACACGCGCGTGCGCGGAGAGGCGCTTTATCCCCAGAGCATTCCGGATACCTTATTTATAGGAAATGAGGTTCATTATATCGGAGACCCCGATATCTCACATTTTCCGGATATGCTTGCCAAACAAGACATTACATGGAGAGACTATGTTTTGCCTAATGGCCACTCCCCCTTTCATAAGCGCACACACAACAAGGGTATAGACCGCTTACACAATGATTTAGGGCACCTCGGTGAAAATATGACAGTGGACGACATCGTCAATCATGTTGAAAATCCTTCTTTAAGCACTTTAGGATTGGCGGCACGATTAGGCGTTATAGGTTTTTCCGATAGGCATGAAATTGTGTCTTTTTTACTTAATCCTTATATGCTGTCCAATTTTTCTGATGCTGCCTCTGTTTGGGATACACTCCATAAACACAGCATGGAAACGTTCATTGATTATTTTGATAATGGCCCCCATCCAATACAGTCCTTTCACCAAGTGATTGATCCCGTGTCCGGTGAACGCATTAAATTGTCCGCCGATGTATTGTTAATCGCGCTCAATCATATGCGTAAAGCGCTGGAAACGAAACGTGATGCGATGCAAAAATTACACAATTATTGGGAAACGGAAGTACCGGAAATCACTTCAAGCCATCGTTCCACGGTTAATAGCCTTATGGATGATAAAGAAGCCAGCGGGCGGGCGTTCGTGACCGAGGAACACTCGATAGGATGGATGGAAAACCTCCAGCCGGGATTGCAAGCAAAGGGAGTACAGTTTGAACGTTCGTTTGACCCCTTGAGCGAAGCGGTAGATTCATCGTTGGAACAGGCGATGGAACGCTATCAAATAGAAATCAACCATTTAGACCAGTTGCAGGAACGGTTCTCTCAACATATGAACACATTATTTGAAGCCGATGAGGATGTATCCAGGCAAATCCAGATGTTAGGAGGTTAATGAACATGAGTTTTTTTGATATGTTGAACCCAAAGTCTCATTCTTATACGTTTCCCTTCGATCAAGACGCTTTTCTTGAAGAGCGTAAAAATCAGTTAAAACAAATTCAAGCTCTTTTTGAAAATGGCGCGGCTGAAGCAAGACACGTGCGTGATATCCTTGATTCCCAGAACGGAGAATTTATCAATGCCGTGATTGAAGAATTGGACAAGCTGGACGCCACCCATCGCTCCAACGAAATGCTGGTAGACCAACAACTCTACCAACATGGGTTGAACTTTTCATTCGGCATAAACGATTTCTATACACAACGGTACACGATTCAATATGAACTCGACCCGGATAACGAACCGGTGGATGTCAACATACGAGGGCGAGGGTTGTGAACATTTAACTTGATCCCCTGCCCTCCTGCCTTCTTCACTCCCCTTTTAGTTTTTCCATCTCTGAGCAGATTTCGTGTTGCCATTCATAGTCTTCGGTCGTATAAGCGATGTACGACATGGCGGCTAGTTTTTCTTTTTCCCTATAAAAATTTTTTAAGTACTGTTTGCTTTCCATATATTCTTGTTGTTCATGATCGGTTAGCGGTCGATGATCCGCTTCGAGCACCAAACGAACAAGTCTTTCTGCTACGACAGAGTACAAAAATCATCACTCTCTTCCATTTATCGCTCCTTGTAGCATCTCCCAGAGAATGTAAAAATATAGCTTTTTTCTTTAAATATTTGTGTTGATACTTTGGCTATATGAGCACTGCTCACAGGCTTTATCAGCCAAAAGTGACGGTTTATCAGCCAAAAAAAGCAATATATCAGCCAAACTAAAAAACTGCCCGCAGGCAGTCTTCCGGGCTTCTCCCATCACCCCAAGCCGATAATGTGGTAACCTCCATCAACGTGGAGCGTTTCCCCGGTCATTCCTTTCGACAAGTCACTCATTAAAAAGAGAGCGGTGTTGCCGACTTCTTCTGTGGTGACCCCCCGTCGCAACGGCGCCTTTTCCTCCATTTCCTTCAAGGAACTGTTAAAACCGGCGACGCCTTTGGCAGACAGCGTGCGGATCGGACCTGCAGAAATGGCGTTCACACGGATGCCGTGTTGGCCAAGGTCGTTCGCGAGGTAGCGAACATTTGCATCCAACGCCGCTTTCGCAACTCCCATCACGTTATAATTTTTTACGACCCGTTCGCCGCCGAGGTACGTCATCGTCATGATTGATCCGTTTTCGGCCATCATGTCATTTTTTTGCACGGCGTTCGCTACAGCTATCAACGAGTAAGCGCTAATGTCATGTGCAACTTGAAATCCTTCCCGAGACGTTTCCACGAACGCGCCTTCTAGGTCTTCTTTTTTTGCAAACGCGATGCAATGGGCTAGTCCATGAATCGTGCCTACTTCCTCTTTGATTTGCCGAAAGGTGGCGTCGATTTCCTCGTCATCCGTGATATCACATGGATAGACAAACGTTTCCGTTTCCAATGTGTCCGCGAGTTCCCGCACATTTTTTCCGAGACGTTCACCTGCATATGTAAAAACAATTCTTGCGCCGGCATCTGCCAGGCTCCGGGAGATGCCCCAGGCAATGCTTCTTTTGTTCGCGACACCCATCACAACATAGGTGCGCCCTTCCAATGATAAACTCATTTTCGAAAAATCTCCTTTCTCAACATCCTTGTCCCGAGTATAGCACTTTTTTACAAACTGGTCATTTCTATTTTAGGCTATTTTTTGCTATGATTTCAAAAGGTGATGCAAATGGTGAAAGGTTTGGATTTTATCGGAGATATCCATGGATGCAGGCAAGAGCTCCACGCCCTCTTGCAAAAGCTGGGCTATGAAAAGAAAAAAGGAATGTACACGCATCCCAAAGAGCGTAAACTTGTGTTTATCGGCGATCTCACCGATCGGGGGCCGGATTCTGTTAATGTTATTGACGATGTCGCCGCGCTCGTTAACGACCGAATAGCCTATTATATCCCCGGCAATCACTGCGATAAACTTTATCGTTATTTTCTCGGCCGGCCGGTGCAAATCCAACATGGCTTGGAAACGACGGTCGCTGAACTGCACGCGCTCCCGCAGGCTTCTTATCAACGGATACGCCATACGTTTATGCGTTTATTTGAAGAAGCCCCTTTGTATTTACCGTTATGGAAAAACGAAGTCGTTGCCGCCCATGCCGGCATCCGTAAAAAAGACATCGGCAGGACAGACAAGGCCGCGCGGGCGTTCGTTCTCTACGGAGACGTGGATCGCAATGGGCAACGGGCAGGACAACTTCCAAAACGGCGGGATTGGGTGTTAAAAGAACCCAATGGCTTTCCTTGGATTGTTTACGGCCATACACCTGTCCAAACGCCGAGAGTGTTTCGACGTACAATTAACATCGATACCGGCTGTGTCTTCGGCGGAGCGTTAACTGCTTTTCGTTATCCGGAACTAACGACCGTTGATGTCCCCTCCCGCCAACCGGAGCAACCGGAAAAATTTCGCACCTTTGAGCAAACGGAAAATTTAAGTGCTTACAGATGAATTTATTTACAGAGAAAGGAACTCAAATCAATGAAACATACCTGGATTATCAGTTTAACAAGTCTTTTGTTTATTTTAACGGCTTGTGCCCCTGAAGCCGAAATCGGCCATATTGAAGAGGAAACAGAAATTTTTCTGTTTAGCGAGGGGGGTGATGCATCGATTTCTCTCAACGCCTTGATGAATAACCAGTCGGAGCGCCCCTCGGACGAGCTGATTTTACACTTGGAAGTAAACGATGAGGAAGCGCGGGATTTGTTCAGCGAACCTGAGTTGCTGACGGAATCCGAAGACGAGACGTTTGCCATTGGCGGCGGAGAACGCTTTATGGTCAGTGAAACGTATTTGCTTGATGAAGCGCCGGAAGACCCGGAAACCCTTAGCGGCGTCATCGATGGCGTCATCATCAATGAAGATGGCGAGGAAGTGTACCGCTTTACCTTCGATCAAGTGGAGGAAGCCTGACCTTTCACTCGCCGATAAACGATTCCTTCACACGCTTCCAAAATGGAAAAGGGCGAAAGCGGGCAAAGCGTACATGTTCCGTTGCCACACGGCATTGTATCGAAGCGATGTCTTGATGAACAAAAGACTTATGGTCAACGGTCAGCTGCAATCCTACATCGTTCAATGGTTTCAATAAACAAGTGTGGTGTTCGGGCAGGATTAAAGGTGAACCAATCGTCCGGTACACTCGATTGTTAATGGATGCCATTTCCGCGATTTGCATGGAGGCAAGGGATGGGTGCAAAATCGCCCCTCCCAACGCTTTGTTATAGGCGGTGCTCCCCGATGGGGTTGAAATACATAGTCCATCCCCCCTAAACGTTTCGAAGACTTCCCCTTTGATCTCAACATTGCAAACGAGCGAGCCTTCCGTTGTTTTTACGGTACACTCGTTTAACGGAAGATAACGGTCTGAATCATTGTTCTCTCCATGGTAGCGGACGACGACTTCCAGAAGGGGGTATTCAACGACCTGAAAAGGTGTTTTTGCAATATGAATGATTAATTTGTCCACCTCTTCCGGTTTCCAATCGGCATAAAACCCCAAATGCCCGGTGTGAACACCGACAAAACAAGTATCCTCCAACCGATGCTTATGCTCGTGAAAAGCTTCGAGAAGGGTCCCGTCTCCGCCGACAGAGATAACGACCTCCGGTTTTTCTTCGTCGAACGTGAGCCCATGTCCCTTCAGTTCACTTTGGATATGGCCCGCGATCTCATTCGACACATCATCTCCCCGCGACGTAACATCAAAATGCATGGCTCGTTCCCCCCTTTCACTTATAGGTTCCTTTGTTTTCTTCCCGACGTTTCGTAATGATCGATTGTGCCTCCCGAACCTCATCTTGAATCTTGGACATCTCTTCATCCAGATTGTAGGCAGCTTCCGCGGCACGAACGAGACGTCGTTTCACATGTTCCGGAATTTCCCCGCTGTATTTATAATTGAGCGAATGTTCAATGGTCGCCCAAAAGTTCATCGCCATCGTACGAATTTGAATTTCCGCAAGGACATGTCTCGTTCCTTCGATCGTGTGCACCGGATAATCGATCACCATATGATACGAACGATATCCGCTTGATTTTTTCTCTTTTATATAATCTCTTTCACTCATCACCGTAATATCATTTCGCGACCGCAACATGTCTACAATTGTATCAATGTCTGTAACAAATTGACAGACGATGCGAAGACCCGCGATATCTTGCATCTCTGTATGCAGGCTTTCCAAGGCTATATTTTTCCGTTTGGCTTTCTCCTGGATGCTCGTCATTGGTTTTACACGACCGGTAACAAATTCAATTGGTGTATGTTTTGAAGATCGTTGATATTGATCTCTCAAGCTTTTGAATTTTACTTTTAACTCTTCAACCGCCTGGTGGTAAGGAGATAGAAAAATCGCCCATCCGTTCATAAGACCCCTCCCTCAGTCGTCTGTCGGAACCGGGAAATGTTTTTCAACAGCGCCAACCATTTCAGGTCCGTAATTATTGTTCCCTTGGATGATATCGAGAAACATGTCCAGTTCCTCATGAATATCCGCAAATTCGACACTGGATATATCAAGGTATACGGGCGTCCGGTCCCGATGGCTTTTGTTAAGGTCCGGCCAAAATTCTTCCGGGATATGTACTTGGACAAACGCGCCTTCCCGGTCAAAAATATAAACGAGCGCAAAATTGTCCGAATCGGCCAACAGACGACCTGTTGGTGTTAACGGTTGCTCCGTGTTACGGTCCGTTTCCAGATAAAGGCCATTTTCTTTATGTCGCGCAACCTTCACATTGATTGCATCCATGTTTATCCGGCTCCTTTTCTATCGTTGTTGTCCCATCATCTCTGTGTCATAATGCCGGCAGGAGGATGATCACATGAATCGTTCATTTGACGAACTTGAAATTGAGGGCAAACGTCTTCTTGATGTACAAGAATTTATGAATATAAAGACGTATTTTCAATTAAACGAAGATGATTTTATCATCCAACACAATCACTATTTTGACACATCCGATTTCCAATTAAAAGAACAAAACGCCGCTTTGCGCATTCGTTATAAAAACGGGGCACATATACTCACGCTAAAGGTGCGAAGCGAAGCCGGGGTGATGGAGAAACATCAACCGCTCGGCCCCCGCGAATGGAGCGAAGGCGATCCGCTTACACAGCTCAACAAGGGAGGTTCCGTCCAAGCGTACTTGGAAAAAGAATGGCAAATTCCTTTTCACACGTTACGCTCTTTGGGACGGCTAACGACATGGCGGGCGGAACTGCCATATGAACAAGGCCTCCTCGTCTTGGATGAAAGCCGCTATTTCGGCGAGGTTGACTATGAACTGGAATTCGAGGGAGATTCCCAAGAACACGTGCAAAGAGTTCTGACACAAATCGCCGTTCGTGCTGGACTCGATTCGCATAGCCCCGAACCACAACCGAAAATTCAACGGTTTTTTTCTGTCGCAAAGGGGCGCATCTAGGACTTTGATCTTTTTTTCCGGGAAAGTCTTGTTTTTAACACAAGCTCTGCTATAGTCAAATTATATCATTAGTTCGAGGAGTATTGAAATGAACGACATGCACACCTTGCTTTTAAGCCTTCAACACTCAGCGCCTGTTTCCGAACCGAAAAAAAACCTGTCGGAAAAACAACCGTCTGTTGACTTCGCTACGCTTCTTGCCCGTATTGAGTCCGAAGAATCCGGAGAAAAGAACGAAGAATCTTTCCCTTTTGATGTTGCGAGCGAGCGATCGCTCTACTACCATCCGATGAATGAACCGGCTATTCCTGCTTCCGGAGGGTTGGCCGGAGACGAAACAATCGATCCTGGATTGGAAGGGGAAGGCCGGGTTGACGGTGTTTTGCCGGACTCGCCTTATAACCAACTGATCGAAGCTTCTGCAGACAAACACGGCGTGGACGCCGGCTTGATCTATGCCATTATTAAGCATGAATCCAACTTTCAATCGGATGCCACAAGCCATGCCGGGGCAACTGGGCTTATGCAATTGATGCCGGAAACCGCCCGTGGCTTGGGAGTGACAGATGCGAAAGATCCGGCCCAAAACATCGATGCGGGCACCCGCTATATCCGCGATATGCTTAACCGTTATGACGGCGACCCGGAAAAAGCCCTCGCCGCCTACAATGCCGGTCCCGGGAATGTGGACAAATATGGCGGCATCCCCCCCTTCGATGAAACAACCGCCTATGTCCCGAGCGTCATGGATAGCTATCAGAGCTTGACATAAAGGCAGCAGCGTATCTCTAGCAATAGGGGACGCTGTTTTTTGTGTGGGTGGCTGTCCCCCGTACAATGTACTTCGGACACTTTTGTAAGCATCAACGCTTCATGACACCTGAGTTGCTTACTTTCGTGGGATTTGAGGGGTCATGATCGCTCCATGGCACCTCAGTTGCTTGCTTTTGTCAGACTTGGGGGCTCATCAACGCTCCATGGCACCTCAGTTGCTTGCTTTCGTGGGATTTGAGGGGTCATGAACTAACCAATCGTCTTTCCAAGCAGCATGAAAACCATGTCACCAAAAATTCTTATCGAAGCACGCCCAATTGAAACATTTTAATTCGTCTCCGTCATGTCTCTATCCCTTGTAAGCTTAGAATTTGAACCTTTCTCCGTGCCTTGCTACAATAAAGTGAAACTACCGGCAAAGGTTGTTTCCGAAGGTTATGCGTGAATGAAATAAATTGAAAAAGTGGGAGAATGATGGAATACCTTAAAGGAACATTGTATGACGCTCTCGGCGGCGAACATGCCATCACGACGATCGTGGAGCAATTTTATAACAGGGTAGGCGAACATCCGGAATTAATCCCATTGTTCCCTGACGATCTTACAGAAACTAGACGAAAACAAAAACAGTTTCTCACCCAATTTTGTGGAGGCCCTGCCCTCTTCACGAGGGAACACGGACATCCGCGATTGCGGGCTCGTCACCTGCCATTTCCAATCACACCAGTCAAAGCAGAAGCCTGGTTGGATTGTATGGAACGTGCGCTACAAGCAAGTAAACTTGAAAACGATAAAGCCGTTCAAGAATTGTATCAACGGTTAACTTTAACGGCACACCATATGATAAACACACCGAGCTAAAACGGGAAGGAGCGTATACCTTTGGTGAAGACGAATCAACAGGGCTGTAATGATAGCCTAGGCGTTTGTGGCGTTGACATGGACGAACAAAAGCAAACGACGAACCAGAAAAAATTGGAAATTTATATCTTTACAGATCCTCTTTGCCCAGATTGCTGGGGATTTGAACCAGTCATAAAAAAATTCAGGCTGGAGTACGGCCATTTATGCAAAATGCGCTTTTTCATCGTTCCCGAAGCCGCAAGTTGGTGTGTGAATGAACAAAACCAAAAGTCGCTTGCCGACCTTTGGGAAGAAACCTCATCACGTACCGGGATGTGTTGTGACGGAGACATATGGCATGAAAATCCGCTTACACAATCAGAAACCCCCGCCATTGCCGTAAAGGCAGCCGAAATGCAAGGCCGGCAATATGGCCTGCGCTATTTGCGACGGTTGCGTGAAGCCCTCTTTCTTAAAAAGGAAAATATTTCAGAAGAAGATGTTTTACTAGACTGTGCTGAACGGGCAAATTTGGATGTTCATGAATTCCATAAGGATCTCCATTCGGATTTGGCACGCAAAGCTTTAGACGCAGACATCAACACAACACATGAGATGGGTGCCCGGGATGTGCCTACAATGATTTTTTTTAACGATTGCATTGAAGATGCCGGGTTAAAAATTTCCGGGTTACACGATTATCCTGTATACGTTGATATACTGGGGAAAATGCTCGGATCGCCCCCGAAACCAAAGCAAAAAATGGACATCGATGAATTTATGAAAACCTATGAACTCGTTGCCACTCGGGAAGTTGCACAAGTTTACGATTTGTCCATGAAAGAAGCAACTTCCCGGTTAAAAGCATTACAATTACAACAAAAAATCGAAAGCGTCCCCGTAAAAAAAGGGACCTTTTGGAAAGCAGACAAAGCACTGCAAGATTAGTGACACGTTGGTTCCCGCTCATCTGTCCCGGTTCGGAATGAACCGGGACAGATTTTTTATGATCTCTGTTTACCTCGATTCACACGGTTTTGTGGCAACCGAAGCATGCCCCATCCTCCTTTTTCGGGCGCCATGACCACCCTCTCCCTTTCAATAAACGCCTTCCTCCCCCCAAAATAACTCCGTAGCCGTTTTTTCAAGTGATGAACCCGGAAGCGTCCATCATATACTTAGGACAGACACCACAACGAGGGGGATCGACGATGCAAAACGTGATCATAAGTATTCTTACAATCTTGATTGGATATATTTTATTTCTCGTCTCGGTTTTGCGCTTATTTCCATTGGTGATCGCTGTACCTTTGTTTTTTGCGTCCATCATCATTAGCGTCCATTTCCTCAATGAACGCGGGAGGTTTAAAGGCTTTTCTTAGTTAGAAAAACTTGGATTTTATCTTATACTTTAATCCTTAATCCTTTAGCAAAGTTAAACATTCTTAAAGTGCAAAAAAAAGAAAACCCTCCTGACGAGGGTTCCCCTTTCCCTATTTCCCCATTAAATCATCAGCAATTTGCTCTGCTTGTTCCAATAACGTTTCAAACTGGTTCATCGCCGCTTGAATAGGCGCCGGTTCGGTCATATCAACCCCTGCTCCCTTCAACAGCTCGATTGGATAGTCGGAACTTCCGGACTTCAAAAACGATAAATACCGCTCAACCGCCGGCTCTCCTTCTTCCAATATTTTGCTGCTTAGCGCAACGGCAGCACTATAGCCGGTCGCGTACTGATAAACGTAGAAATTCATATAAAAATGGGGAATTCGTGACCATTCGTAGGCGATTTCATCATCATAAACGATCTCTTCCCCGAAATATTTTTTATTCAAATCAAGGTATGCGGATTTCAGATTTTCCGGAGTCAACGCCTCCCCTTCGGCCGCTCTTCGGTGAATCAATTGCTCGAATTCGGCAAACATCGTCTGTCGGAAAATTGTTCCTTTAAATCCTTCCAACTGTTGATTGAGCAAATAAAGTGTGTCGGCTTTACTTTCGCTTTTTTGCCTTAGCGAATGAGAAAGCAAGAGCTCGTTGACAGTGGAAGCCACTTCCGCAACGAAGATCGTATAATCTCCATATGGATACGGTTGGTGTTTATGGGTGAAATAACTATGCATGGAATGGCCGAGTTCATGGGCAAGAGTGTACATTTCGTCAATACTGTCTTGCCAATTCATTAAAATATATGGTTGCGTCAAATACGCCCCCGAAGAATACGCACCGCTCGTCTTCCCTTTATTTTCATGCACGTCGACCCATCCGTTTTTTTCCAACCCAGCGGTCATGGCTGCGGTATAATCGTTCCCCAACGGTTTTAAGGCTTGGATAATTTCCGTTTTCGCCTCTTCGTACCCGTAATCAAAAGATTCACTTTCCACTAACGGGACGTATAAATCACAAAAATGAAGCTCTTCCAATTGCAACAACTTTTTCCGTAACCGTAAGTATCGTTGAAACAAATGAAGGTGATCGTTAACGACCGCCACGAGCTGGTCATAAACCTTTTCGGGAATATGATTGGTATGCATGGCTTGTGCTCGGGCTGACGAATAATTTCGCGTTTCGGCGTAAAATTGATTTCGTTTCACCTGGCCGCTTAACAAACTGGCCAGTGTATTCTCATGGCCCCGATACGAACGATACAATGACGCAAATGCATCTTTTCGCACGTTGCGATTTTTATTTTGCAACAATTGAATAAAGCGACCGTTGCTCACGGCTGTTTCGTTTCCATTCTCATCTTCGATCGAATCAAAGGTCATATCCGCATCCGAAAGCATCGAAAAGGACTGTCCCGCTAGGTCCGTCACCTCGGAAGCTTTGGCGAGCAGCCCTTCTTCTTTTTCCGATAGAACGTGAGGTCTGCGTTCGTTCAGCAAAACCAATTCATGCGCATACAATTGTAACGGTTCATATTCGTTCGCCCAACGCGTAAGTGTTTCTTCCGATACGGACAAAATCTCCGGTTCATAAAATGCGATTGAAGCACTAAAACGGGTGATCAACGAACGTGCGCGGTCAAACAACCCTTGATAATAACTATCGGACGTATCTTCATCGTTTTTCAAATGGGCATAAACAACAACTTTTTCGAGTTCCATGCCGGCTTCATCCCGCTGTTTTAACCCTTCATACAGGGTCTCTGCCGAATCCGCGAGTTTCCCTTGAAACGATTGAAGGTTCGGCAATTGGTTTTCCACGCTTGTAAATGCTTGCTCCCATTCATCTGCATCAGCAAAAATCGCTTCCACATCCCATTTGCGTTCAGCGGGAATGTCGGAACGTTCAGGTACTTTTGTGCTGCTTGCTGTCATGGCGATTCCTCCTTCTTCCCTCTATCATAATGGAAAGGAGCCGCTCGGGGCAATGGAATCGCCTAGGGCGCATAGCCTCGATGCATAGCGTTGGTCCATCGCAAATCCTTCATCGACCGATCGAGGCAAACGCGGCGTCTGCATGAGCGTAAAGGTATCATCCATGTGGCCCATCAACACCCGAAGCCGCGCTAAAAACCAAAGATACGCATCGATTAAGACCTGCACGCGCGCAACAGGGAGTTGTAGATGGATTGAAAGCAGCTGCTTCTCTCTTTCCAAGCTTTGCGAAGCGATAAATGTTTGATGATGAAAATAAGGAATTATTTGTAAAAAAAGCCAAGATTGCCAAAGAACCGGCGATTCATTTACCCACGTTTGCCAGGGCAAAAACCAGCCTGCTTCCGCAGGATGCAATTGAATGGGAATTTTCTTGCGAAGCAACTCTTCTTGAACGAACGTTGAAAACGGGGTCGAAGGTGGCCGTTTTCCGTATCGAGTCTCTTTTTTATAAGCGAGAAGCGCACTTCGTTGGCCATCATCCGGAACGACGACGGGCGTGCGCACACGTTCCAGTGTTGGTTGCGGCAGTCGATGGGCAACAAAACGGGCATGAGCTTTTTTCGAAGACAAGTAAGCGTTGATGTGTGCGGCCCAGAGGATTGATGGCGGTTGAAAATAATAGAGCGAGGGCATTTTATCGAAATCCGGAGCTCCTGACGCATGATAAGCAGCTTCCCACTGCCATTCCTTTAGATAGATGACGTTTCCTTTTCGCCGTAAATGGTCAAACGGCATCACCCAAAGGACTTGAACGCCAATGGATTGATACAACATGGTTCGCCTCCGGATGAGTTCGCGGTCAACGGTAGAGCATTGGTACTCAAGGGCAAGCGTTTCGTTTTTGTTTTTGACGAGAAGGTCGGCACGTTGATTGCTTTCAGGCAAAAAGGCTTCCAGACGAACGTCAACTCCATGGGATTTCAACCACTCAAAAAGCAAAGCCTTCCCTTCAAGATGACGTTCGGATTCAGGATTGGACGACGGGCAACGGGTGTTGGGATGGTGGGCAAAGTGAGCCCTGCGTTTCCTCCCTTTTTTCAACTGCAGGCGTTCCTTGCAAATCGGGCAATACCATTCGGCGTTCGCCTCAATATACGCGCGGTCCGCATCATTTAATAGCGAAACCGTCCGCCCTGAGTAGGAGGTGGCGGTGAACAATGGGGATCATCCTTTCGTGGGGAGTTGTTGCGAGGGATTTCGTGCTCCTTTCTATATTCACCGCGCGTGCTTGATTTTCCTTCTTTTTATATAAAAAAAGGTCAACACCAAAAATAATGACCGAAATGTACATGAAAAAACATGGGAATGACATTTAGTGGAACGTTTCAGAAATTCTTTCGTCGCATAGAACGGAGCATTACACAATTGTAGACAAAAATGAAGAATAAGCGACCATTTTGTCCTGAAATGAGAGAATACATGACAAAATGAGAAACGACCGTCAAAGTTTTGTCTTCCAAACGCTTGTATGATGACAAAAATACGAAATAATACGAAAGTTTGTCCTCAAAAACCGCGCGTAAATCGTTAGTACTCTGCATTGAACACATTAATGAAAGAACTTCTGAAAAACACCACTAGTGCACCATGGTTGAACTTCCCCGCTCGCACTTTGGTTCAACGCAGCTATGATCAAAAATAGACACCACTGACTTGATGTAACAAGCGCAAAGTGGTGACCAATATTTGGTTCTGACCCTTTTTTAGCGCCACAACGAAAGGTGATCACTTTTTTCCGCAGCGGTTTTGTCATAGATTTCGGTAAGGAGCAAAAAAACGCTGCCCCAAAATTGGGATCAGCGCGCGTTTCAGTTCTATGAGAAGTAAGAGTTCAATACTTCCAATCCGTTTTCGGAAACAACCGTTTTGCCGTATTCGCGAATGCGATGGATGGATACATCCGATTCATTGCCATATTCCAATACTCTGCTCAAGATGTTATCTTGCTCTTCTTCATCATAATAATCATCAAAAACGATATGAAGATAATAAACATTTTCCATCGCGTAAATTTCATTTTGAACATAATCCAATTGAACGGCTTTGCTTAAAGAAAGCATATCTTCCAAATCTCCGAAAGCGATGACGATGCTGAGCGGATCTTCAGCGTTTGCGTCTCTGCCTTTATGCTTCGAACGCAACTGCTCGTCGAGCATGTCAACAATGTTGTCGTCTACGTCATTATCATCTTTATCTTTGCCTACCGGTATTTCCAGTTTCACATTTCCATCACTCATATGGCCACGGGTGACAACGATCTCCAGTCCGTTATTAAATGCCTGGACTTGAATCCACAAAGGTCCTTCTATTTCAAAGTTCTCATGATCATACGCTTCGTTTATCATTTCAAAGAAGAACTCTTCTCCCCGCTCGCGGTTATACCAGATTTCATCGCTATCAAAGCCTCTGTCCTCGATATCCGCATACGTCACATAAAACTTAATGGTCGTATCATTGATTCTTTCGATTTCCACGATTTCTCCCTCCTCGGGTCAAAGTGGACCAGTAACATATTCTTTCACCAAGCGTCCTTTCAGGGTTTCGTCCATTCTCTGCAGTATTCTAAATGATGTTAACGTAAGTGTACCATTTTATATGGGTGGAATGCCATCCTTTCGTATCTTCAACTTTCATTTTTCTCGTCCATATCCGTCCGAAGGGCTCTGGAAACGGGTCTTTGTTTACTGTATAGAATTTCAGGTATGCTTATGCACATTCTTTCCTTGTTAGAAAAACTTGACTTATCGCCAAGGATGGCGAAAGTCAAAGTCTTTTCTTATACTATCACCCGAACAATGTATACATTCTGATAGTGTAAAAAAACTTCTATCTGTAATGGATAGAAGTTTGGTTGTCTAGTGCATTAATTCACGAGCTTTTGAGCTTCTTGCAAAAAGTATGTCCGTATTTTTCGAGGTAAGAACCGGCGAATTTCAGCTTCATTATAGCCGACTTGAAGCCGCTTATCATCATAAATAATCGGTCTTCTCAATAAGCCGGGATGTTCACTGATGAGCTCGAACAGCCGATGCAGGGATAATGTATCTACATCAATGTCCAACTCCTGAAAAATTTTCGAGCGTTTGGAGACAATCTCATCCGTTCCGTCCTCCGTCATGCGGATAACATCTTTAACCTCTTCCACGGAAAGCGGTTCTGCAAACACATTCCTTTCCTGAAAAGGGATATCATGCTCCTCCAACCACCCTTTAGCTTTTCGACAAGAAGTACAACTCGGTGAAGTCAGTAACGTCACCATCTGACCCTCTCCTTTCAACCCGATTGACGTTCAGCTGCCCCAAAAAATTGGTATTTATGAGATCTATCATAAAAGAGGTCAACTACAATATTGAGAAGCATTTATCTAAAAAACACTAATTGCATGCATATCATTCACACTTATAATTATACAATAATAGTTCTAATCTAGCAAGAGCCCATTGGAATTTGCCCAATTTTATTCAAATCGGCATTGCTTCCCTAATACCCGCGGCGCTTCACGTTTAAACGTTTAGTGTTTACACAAAGACGATTTCTCATTTGTATCGTTTATGGGTTTATTTTCACCCCGGCCCGGGTGGTGTTGCACGCCTTCTGTATAGGTGTTGCCGGCATTCCATAGCAAATATTCATGAATGTCGTTTTCATACAAGGCTTGGATTTGCGCTTCCACTTCTTCTTTTCCGTAAGGAATATAATTCCCCGGCCCGAGCCATGAAGCGGTAAAGTCTTGAATCCAGGGCCTGCTAAGCGGAGGATCATCAAGCCTTGTCAACAATGGCTTTTCCACTTTTGTATAGGCATCGATTAATTCGTACGGCGCTGCGTCAGGCGTTTCAATGCCGAAATGTGGCGTCCAATGGCTAGGATAAATCATTGAAGATATGACGTCGGTACTTTCCGCGATCCGGGAAAAGTTTTGACCGATGCCCGGTGCTTCCTCAATCATGGCTGCATACCCAAAAATATCCACGGATATATTCACATCATAATCGGATAACCTGTCCCCGGCATAAGTGACGAAATCCGACACTGCATCTACTCTCGTTTGCACCCGTTCTTTCTTTTCATCATAAGATCCGAAACTGTAATCCAAATCTTCATCCCGTGTTTCAAAACCTTCAGGAAATCGCACATAGTCAAATTGTATATCTTGGAAACCGAGATCTGCCGCCCTTTTGGCAACCTCCACGTTATAGTCCCATACTTCTTTTTCAAACGGATTAACAAATGATTCACCTTGATTGTTCGACCAGACAGAACCGTCACTGAGAAAAGATAAATCAGGCCGCTGATTGGCAAAGTACGTATCCTTAAAGACGACAATACGGGCGATCGGGTAAATGTCGCGTTCATTCAATTGCTCCATTAACCTGGCAGGGTTTTCAATCAACGCGGTCTCATTGTCAAAATGCCCATCTTCCGATTGATAAGTGAGATAGCCCCGGTCATCTTTTATATCAATCACCATTGCATTTAAATCCGTCTGTTCAACGAAATCGAGCAACTCTTCCATGCGCTCTCCGCCTGCCGAATGCCCGCTCACATAAATCCCTCTGACGGCGTCCGGATATGCAAAAGCATCATCAGCATTCTCAACAAATCGTGTCATTTGTTCCGGGATTTCTTTTTTCGCCTCCCCCGCCGCTTTCAACGTGTGGCTTTCTGTTGCTCCCGCATTGTGATTGCCGATGCCAAGGAGAGCCACCGTTAACGTCGCTGCCAAGGCAATTTTCCATTTTCCCATGCTACGGCCCTCCTTTTTCTCAGGATTTACGTTCTTTCCACAGATTATGTGAACCTCTCCACCTAAATCAAAGATTTCGAAGGGACTTCACGGCAAAACGGTTAAGCGAGGATAGAACAATTGATTTATTGTAAAACTAGACCTATACCATTCGGAAATTGTAAAGGGTGATCGCTATGGTCTATCTTATTTTTCTCGTCGCGGTAATCGTAACTGTCGTTTCCGCGACGAAGCTGTCTACATATGCCGATGCCATCAGCCGCCTGTCGGGGCTTGGCGCTCTTCTTATCGGCACGTTTCTGTTGGCAGTGGCTACTGCTTTACCGGAAGTAACGACCACTGTCACCGCGATTTATTTGGATAATCCCGATTTGGCTGTCGGCAATATTTTCGGCAGCAACCATTTCAACTTATTGGTGTTGGCTGTTTTCGATCTCTTTTTTCGAAAACGAAAAATGTTGTCCCACATTCACCGGCAACAACGGTACACGGCGTTGTTCGGCGTAATCATGACGCTTATCACTGCGATTGCCATCTTCGCGACGATCGAAATCCCTTTTCTCGGCGTTGGCGTCGAGGCGCTCCTCATCGTTGCCCTTTATTTATTAAGTTTATGGATCATTCAACGCACGGCCGGTGATGAAGAGGAAGATACGTTTGATGAATCACAGGAAAAAGAAGAAAAATATACGCTTAAACACGCGATCATCGGGTTTATCATTACAGCAATTGTGATTTTCATCGCCGGAACCGTCCTCACTTTTGCCGGCGATGAGATCGCTGTCATCACTGGGCTTGGGTCCGGTTTTGTCGGCAGTTTTTTGATCGCGGTCTCAACGTCACTTCCGGAAGTGGTGACGGTATGGACAGCACTGAAATTGAATAATGAAAATTTGGCGGCAGCTTCTATTTTTGGGAGTAACTTGTTTAACATGGTTATTTTAGTTTTATGCGACTTGCTCTACGAAGGCTCCCTTTTGCAAGCTGCATCGATGAGCCATACGGTCACCGTTCTTTTATTGCTTATTAACAGCGCCCTAGTCTCCTACGCTGTATTTTCCAATCGCCACCGCCGCTTTTACACGTGGCCTTCGTTACTGATGGTATTATTTTACGTACTGACGATGCTTTGGCTGTATTTTTTTTAGAAAGACTTGACTTCCGAACCAACTTATTTTTTTAATAGTGTTAAGAAAAAAAGAAACGCCCTGCCAAAAAATGGGGCGTTTCACTCGAAAGCCTTTAATACGTCCTGTTTGTTCAACGGTCCATAAAAAGGTTTCACGATCTCTTGCTGTTCGTCGATGGCATAGGTGGTCGGTATGCCCTGGACGCCGTAGCTTTTTGCGATCCGTCCGTCGCGATCGATGACGACCGGCATTTGCAATTCTTCGGCAAAAGCTCCAACATCGGTTTCGTTTCGTTCAGCAGTAGCCATATTGACAGCCAGCACTTCAATCCCTTTGTCTTGCAAAAAAACATAGTTATCGGAAAGCATCGGCAATTCTTGCTGGCAGACTTCACACCACGTAGTGAAAAAAACGAGCAGCATATTTTTTCCTTCATAATCCTGGAGAGCAACGGCATTCCCGTCCAGATCCTCGGCATCGAAGGGCACGGCTTTCATGACCGGAACAGCATCCTCCCAACCTTCCGCGCTTGCCTCGTCGGAAACACTTACGTTAAGCCCGACAACCAACAAAAACAAAGCAATAAACAATTTTCGCAAACGATTCCCTCCAATTTTTGTTATAATCTTACGGTAGGGGGTTGAACATGGTCATTAGATCGATCACGATCTTCCTTGCCTTCGTATTGGCAGGGTTGGTTCTTTTTGAAAATCAGACAGATGCCGATACCGGTATTTTCCCGTACTTGATGCTTGCTTTTCTCCTGCCGATGTTCGTCTATGATTTTTGGCGCCGCCGCAAGGCGTCTTAACATTTACTCTTTTTTTATGATGCTCTAAAATAGAGGCACCATTCATACATATAAACAGAAAGGAACCAAACAAAAAATGAAAAAAATTTTTTCAGGCATTCAACCCAGTGGCATCGTAACATTCGGGAATTATTTGGGGGCAATGAAACATTTCGTTGACTTCCAAGAATCGTATGATTGCATGTTTTGCATCGTCGACCAACACGCGATTACCGTCCCGCAGGATCCGATGGCGTTAAGGGATCAGAAACGGAAACTAGCCGCTCTCTATATGGCCGTCGGGATTGACCCGAACAAATCAACTATTTTTATCCAATCCGAAGTGCCGGCGCACGCGCAATTGGCGTGGATCATGCAGTGCGTTTCCTATATAGGGGAATTGGAACGAATGACCCAATTTAAAGACAAGTCCGAAGGGAAAACCGGTGTTTCCGCTGCGCTATTAACGTACCCACCCCTAATGGCTGCCGATATCCTCCTTTACGGCACCGATATCGTGCCCGTCGGGGATGACCAAAGGCAACATTTGGAACTGACAAGGACGCTGGCGGACCGATTCAACCGACAATACGCGGATATTTTCACCCTTCCGGAGTCCAAAATCCTGGGACGCAGAATCATGTCGCTCCAGAACCCGGAAAAGAAAATGAGCAAGTCCGACGACAATACGAAAGCGTTCATTTCCATGCTTGATGATGAAAAAACGATAACGAAAAAAATAAAAAGTGCCGTCACCGACTCCGACCCGGAAGTTCGTTTTGACGAAGAAAAAAAGCCGGGGATCAGCAATTTGCTGACGATCTATTCGCTATTGAGTGATCAATCGGTTGCGGAAATCGAAAAGGAATACGATGGCAAAGGATACGGCGCTTTTAAAACGAACCTTGCCGATTTGGCGGTCACCGTGTTGCGGCCGATTCAAAAACGTTTTTACGAGATTTATGAGTCAGACGAAGTGGACAACGCCCTCGACGCAGGCAGCGACAAAGCCAACGAGCAAGCGCAAAACCTGTTGCAAAAGGCAGAGGAGGCAATCGGGTTACAGCGGAATTAATCAAGGGAGGAGGCATGGCGGGTCGCTTCGGGCGGGCTTGGTTTACTTCATGGCGACTGAATTGCCTTGATTCACTCGATTACGGTCGCCATGAGCCTTGCATGGCGACCGAAAAACCGATCTGCTCTCACTTTCAGGCTCCATGAACACTCCATGGTGACCAAAAAGACCTGATTCATTTGATTTCGGGCTCCATGAACACCCCATGGCGACTGAAAAGCCTTGTTTCATGCATTTTCGGGCCTCATGACCTCTTCATGATAACCGAAAATCGATCTACTCTTGATTTCGGGCTTCATGAACACCCCGTGGCGACCGGAAAGCTCTGCTTCAATCGAATTCGGTCGTCATGCCTCTTCCATGCTGACCGTTTCATGCTTTTCCTTAAATTCGCTCGCCACGCCCCCATCTAACCAAACAAAAAAAGCACTGTCCCTCCATCCCGGGTTCAGTGCTCACCTGATTAATATTCTTTACCTTGTTTACGCCATATTCGTCCGATAAAAACAGGAACGACAATCGACCCGACAATAAGCACGGCAGTAGCCACTTGCATGATCGTGTAAACTATTCCGTCCATGATGTCCCTCCTCACTCCATATCTCCGTCCTATTATAAATGAGGAAAGAGAAAGTGTAAATGAGGGAATAGTTTGGACCTACAGGCTATTATTTATGCATTTCGCTTTCATGTTGCATATCCCATATTTTCTCAAAAAACGGTTGTCCCTTTGCCATCGCCTCGCATAAGTGATAATGATCATCGCTCCAGCCCACGCTTACTTCATTGTACAACTGTAGCAATGCCTCTTCTCCGGTTATCATTTGAATCTCCATGTATTTGTCAGGGGCCCACTCCGTATACCAGTAACGAATTTCCGCCTCTTGACCGGAGGTGTCCAATTGATCGATAATCATAAACAGCAATTGTTTTAGTTGTCGTTCTTTGCGCGTTAATCCTTGCATATACTGCGGATGCGGAGACAGGATATGATATTCCTTTTCGATCGGCTCGCCTTCTTCCCCGCGAGCAGGTTCTTCGGACTGTTCGACCGCCTCGATCGCCAATTTTTCCTGCCGGGGTGTCAACCGGCTTTTTCGAATCGGCGTTTCGTACCCAAGTGTATCCACGACCAATGTGGCTGTTCCGGTCGTTGCAATAAAACAATAATCGAGCGGAAGCTTGGACATATTTTTGCGAAGTGCACTTTTTCGATAAACAGCATCGAGTAATTGCTGTGGGATCGTCTCCAGGCTATTTTCCAGTTGTTCGTATAATCGCTCGGTGACCTTGACTACCTCGGCGATATCAAGGACTTCTATTTTGTCTTCACTACGCCATTCATGAAAATGACAAATATTGTATCCATTTTCTTCGCCTTCAAACCAATTGACCCATACATCACGAATTCGGGCCATTAGTAAGCCCCCTTCCTATACAAGAAATCGTACCTACAGTATAGTCGGAGTTCAGGGATTTTATTCCACGCGACCTTGATTGATTTGTTTTTTCGTTTTCTTAGGGCTTCGAATAAAACTAAAGGCCGCCATTAACAACCCACCTGTGAAAAGATACAATTCAGGTTGTAAAATAATGAAATGCCAATACTCGTAAAAGCTATACCCGGTTACGGTTAAATTTAAATAGCCAATTAAGCCAATCGCTCCAATTGCAGCAATCAGAACACCGATGGCCGCGATAAACACTCGAATAGCAATCGTCATCTCCCCCTTACTGGAAGTGAGATGTGGGGGTGTGAAATGGGAGAGCATTCACATCCAAATTTACTTTATACGTATGACAAGCCGAGGAGGAAAAGTCTATGAAAATTATCGCTTCCCATAAAAACACGGATTTCGACGCACTCGCCTCTCTCGTTGCCGCCAAAAAATTGTATCCCGATGCCGACATTTTATTGCCGGCAAAAATAGGCCCGGATGTGAAAAATTATTTGGCCATCTACCGCGACCAGTTTCCTTATATCAACGAACAACAATTGCCACCCGACGGGATCGATGAACTGATTTTAGTCGATACATATCAACCGACCCGAGCGAGCAATAAATTTCAGGATATTCAGCCCGCGAGCATGACTGTCTATGACCACCATCCCGAAAGTTTCCATCTCCCCCACCCCGGAGAGACAGCGGAGGTTGGTGCAACAATTACCATTCTCCTTGAGCTTATTCAAGCGAGAGAAATCGCGCTCACCGATTGGGAACGGACGCTATTCGCGCTTGGCTTATACACGGATACCGGTTCTTTCACGCACGAACACACGTCAAACCGCGACGTGCGTGCGCTGCTTTTTTTATTCAATCATGGGTTCTCTCTTGATGTCGTCAACCGTTTTTCCGATCCCTCTTTTTCCGAGGAACAACAAGCACTGCTTTTGCAACTTCTTCAGCAAGGGGAAGTTCACGATGTTAACGGCGTTTCGATCATGATTGGAACGATTTCCGCCGAAGCTTTCATTGACCGTTTGAACCTCATCGTTGAAAAGTGGCTTGATTTGGCAGCGGCAGATGCGTGCATTGCCATCTCGGAAATGAAAAATACGATTTTCGTTACGGCAAGGAGCAGACACCCACGTGTGAACGTATCAAAAGCCCTGGCTGCCGTTAACGGCGGTGGCCACCCCCGAGCGGCCGCCGCGACAATCAAGGACGGGGAACAAGTGAATATAGCCGCTAACATTCAGGCCAATCTTTTCTCCGCAGTCGCACCTGCTCTTGTTGCAAAACAAATGATGAGCCAACCGGTAAAAACGGTGACGCCAGACACGTCCATCGAAGCAGTGAGAGACGAAATCCGGCGTTACGGCCACTCCGGATTTCCGGTTCAAGAAAACGGTCAATTGGTCGGCATGATTTCCCGCCGTGATGTGGACAAAGCGGTCCACCACGGCCTCGGCCATGCCCCGGTAAAAGGGCACATGAACGAACGAGTCATTACGTGTGAAGCAAACGCGACGTCCGAAGACGTTCAAAAAAAGATGATCACGCACGATATCGGGCGTTTACCGGTTCTCGCAAACAGCAAACTGATCGGCATCATTTCACGCTCTGATCTTTTGCAATTGCTACACGATGAGCATGATGAAAAAAAACAAAAGCAAACACGCAACATGAGGAACGACATGACCCGTGCCCTGTCTGCCGATCATTTTGATTTGCTGCAAACGATTGGCTACATTGCTGATCAAAATGGGGTCCAAGCCTACCTTATCGGCGGTATTGTTAGAGATCTGTTGCTAGAGCGTGAAAATGAAGATATAGACATCGTGATCGAAGGGGACGGCATCGCCTTTGCCAAAACGGTTGCCGATCAATTGGAAGGGGCATTGTATACACACAATGACTTTAAAACCGCCACAATCATCCTCAGCAACGGGCAACACATTGATGTTGCCTCAGCCCGGGCGGAATATTATGATGCGCCTGCAGCCTTGCCGAACGTCCGGTTTTCAAACTTGCGGGAAGACCTCTATCGCAGGGATTTTACCTTTAATGCGTTAGCTATCCGCCTTAATGAAGCAGATTTCGGGACGCTTATCGATCCTTTCGGCGGAGAACAGGATTTACAAGATGGCGTCATACGTGTCCTTCACAACCTCAGTTTCATTGAAGATCCGACGAGAATCTTACGCGCCATCCGCTTTGAATTAAAGTTCTCCTACACCTTTGCCGCGGATACGCAAAGATTCGCCGAATTGGCTACATCTGCCATTTCCCACTTATCCGCCGAACGTATCAAAGCCGAATTTCAGCGCTTATTCGTGGAAGTGTCAGCGGCAAAGACCTTTAAACGATTGGAAGATTTGAACCTATTGGGAGCCTTCATTCCATTTGCCGTTTGGTCTCGGAATGCCGATCAAATGATCTCGTCCCTGGAACACGAATCCTTGCCGGAAAACCTATACACCTTTTCACGCCTTCTTCCGTTATTTGCGTTCGACGGAGCGTTACAGCACCTCACCCGTTTTGCGTTGACGAAGGCCGAAAAACAACTGCTGAATACATTCGAGCGCTTACAATCCATTGATGAGACAGCATTCAACTCTCTCGGCACCCTTCATGAAAACGTTCATGAAGCTGAAGAGACGAACCTGGTTCTTTTTGAAAAGTATACGGAGGTTTTGAATGAAAACATGAGCTTGATGATCAAACGATACCGCGATAGACGGCGCCACATGCCTGCCTTGCTTTCAGGTGAGGATTTGCGGAAGCTTCCCATGGCACCCGGTCCGCACTACAAGCGCTATTTGCTAAAAGCGGAAAGCCTTTGGTTGGATGACAAGTTAACGAGCCGGGATGATGCTCTGCAATGGCTGAATGGGAGCCCCGACAAATAGGGGGATTGCCACCTCTTCATTCCTCCATTATGATAAGTGTAAGCGATACCAAAGGAGGATACTTACATGCCACTTGATCCGCAAGCGAAAACAGTTTTGGATTTTTTGTCTCAAGGTGCGTCGTTGGAAACGTTGCCGCTCGAGGAAGCGCGGGCTTCGTTTGAAAAACTGAGTGCCACCGCGCAACCCGAATTTGTTGAAAACGTCGAAGATCGAACCATCCCCGGACCGGATGGTGACATTCCGATTCGCATTTACAATCCCTTTACGGAAGGCGCGCACCCGGCACTGATTTTCTATCACGGGGGCGGATGGGTGGTGGGAAGCATTGAAACCCATGATTCTTTATGCCGGTCATTGGCCAACCTTGCGCAATGCATCGTCATTTCCGTAGATTATCGGCTGGCGCCTGAACATAAGTTTCCGAAAGCAGTGGAAGATGCATACGCTGCAGCTGAATGGGTCGCTGAAAACGGCGCTGACATACATGTGGACACGGGCCATATTGCTGTAGGGGGCGATAGCGCGGGCGGGAATTTAGCGACGGTAACCGCAATGATTGCCAAAGAAAAAGGGGGGCCTTCCCTTTCCTACCAGGTGCTTTTTTACCCTTCCACAGGCGCGGGTATTCCATCTGAATCGCAACGGGAAAATGGCAAGGGCTATTTTTTAACGACAGACATGATGACCTGGTTCGCAGGAAAATATTTTGAGACATTTGATGAATTGCAAAACCCTTACGCCGTCCCGTTAAAAGCGGAAGATTTAAGCGGTTTGCCGCCTGCACTCGTGATCACGGCCGAATTCGACCCGTTGCGGGATGAAGGGAAAGCCTATGCCGATGAACTGGAAAAGGCAGGCGTGGACGTTGTGCATTCGTGCTACGATGGGATGATTCACGGCTTCGTGAGCATGGTAGCATTCATATCCAAAGGAACCGAAGCGATCGAACAAGCTGCCGAGGCTTTACGGGGTGCGTTTCGGAGGTGATCTGAGGCGAGGCGAGGGATAGGGTTCACGTTGTCGCGCCGCTAAGGGCGTACCCCTCCTCACTCCAAGAGGGACGAGGATTACTTTACTTCGCTTGTTCCTTTTGGAGTAGCTTGACCTTCGGTTGAGGGATTACTTGACTTCACTTGTTCCTCTCGGAGCAGCTTGATCTTCGGTTGAGGGATTACTTGGCTTCGCTTGTTCCTTTCGGAGCAGCTCGACCTTCGGTTGAGGGATTACTTGGCTTCGCTTGTTCCTTTCGGAGCAGCTCGACCTTCGGTTGAGGGATTACTTGGCTTCGCTTGTTCCTCTCGGAGTAGCTTGACCTTCGTTTGAGGGATTACTTTGTTTCGATTGTCCCTCTCGCAGCAGCTTGATCTTCGTTTGAGGGATTACTTTACTTCGATTGTTCCTCTCGGAGCAACTTGACCTTCGTTTGAGGGATTACTTGACTTCACTTGTTCCTCTCGGAGCAACTTGACCTTCGTTTGAGGGATTACTTGGCTTCGCTTGTTCCTCTCGGAGCAGCTCGACCTCCGTTTGAGGGATTACTTTGTTTCGATTGTCCCTCTCGCAGCAGCTTGATCTTCGGTTGAGGGATTACTTTACTTCGATTGTTCCTTTCGGAGTAGCTTGACCTTCGTTTGAGGGATTACTTGGCTTCGCTTGTTCCTCTCGGAGCAACTTGACCTTCGTTTGAGGGATTACTTGGCTTCGCTTGTTCCTCTCGGAGCAGCTCGACCTCCGTTTGAGGGATTACTTTGTTTCGATTGTCCCTCTCGCAGCAGCTTGATCTTCGGTTGAGGGATTACTTTACTTCGCTTGTTCCTTTCGGAGCAGCTTGACCTTCGTTTGAGGGATTACTTGGCTTCGCTTGTTCCTCTCGGAGCAGCTCGACCTCCGTTTGAGGGATTACTTTACTTCGCTTGTTCCTTCAGAGAAGTTCGTTCTCCATCCGAGAGGGCGTGTTGCCACCTTTCGATTGGTAGCGACAACACTTAAGATAAACAATAGAGTGCTAATTGCCCCGACTAAAAAGAGCTGGTAAACGATGGAATATGATGATCCCTCGCTCCCTAAACAAGGATTGCGTCTTCACCGTTTGTATACGGATTTTAACCGCCCATAGCTTTCAGGGACGGTTATTTTTGCCATACCCACATTTCCTCCCGATGGCACGGTTGTACTTTCGTTAGTTTCATCAACATCGCCGGATCCCTCGACCAGCTTCCACCCATGCTGAGAGAGACTCTAAAGAATGATTACCTGCTCTGATTGGGACGATTTTTGCGTAATACTGCCAAACCAAAAAATAACCACCCTTAACATCTGCAAATGATTAGGGTGGTTATTGCACACGGTGTCATTTTGCCGTATTTTCAACTACTACTTTTGTTGAGGCTAGATTAACCTGGTTTGCAATGGTATCCCCAACAGGACAATGAGCTTCTATGAATTCCTTGTATGCTTGTATTTTCTCTTCAGAGGCATTTGTTTCAATATGGAAGGTATATCGAATATCAGAAAAACCTGGCCGCACGTCCGATTTGCCAAAAAAACCATCCAGATCAATATCACCCTCTAGTTCAACCCAAAAATTCTGAAGATCAATCTCAAATTTTTCAGCATATGTTCTGGCAACGATAGACTGGCATGCGCCTAAAGAAGAAAGCAGGAGTTCTACCGGATTCATCCCTTGATCAGTACCGCCTAAATTCTCAGGCTCATCTACAATCACTTTGTGACCTCTGGATTCTGTCTCCACCAATACATTATCTTTTAAAACCGTTTTCGCACTAACTGTCGTAATCGCCATTGAAAATGTCACCCTTACGTTAATTTGTATAATTCTTATTGGAATTGTTATATATATTATCACAATATAGGAAGCAGTACAATATACGTATTTTATCAGATGGGTTTTAATATTATTCAGTCCCACCCTACACAAAAATTCGTGAGGCGGAATATGATTGTTCCTATAGGATAGCAGACATGGTATACTGTACTTTACATTAATTATTAGGAGTTGAGCGAGAGATGAGTTCAGATCAGCAGAGTGTAGCAGAAAAAGGTTTTTTTGGTGAGTTTGGCGGTAGTTATATTCCGGAAGACTTACAAAAAGTGCTCGGTATGATTGCGGATGAATTTGAAAAATATAAAGAGGATCCGGAGTTCCTGCAAGAATTCCGTCACTATATGGAAGAATATGTCGGAAGAGAAAATCCTCTTACGTTTGCGGCGAATTTAACGAACCGGATCGGCGGAGCGAAGATCTATTTAAAACGTGAAGACCTTAACCATACAGGGGCACACAAAATCAATAATGTCATCGGTCAAGCGCTCCTCGCGAAACGGATGGGTTCCAAGCGAATTATTGCTGAAACCGGCGCGGGGCAACACGGGGTTGCGACGGCAACAGCCTGTGCCACGTTTGGTATTCCTTGCACCATTTATATGGGGAAAGAGGATATTAGACGTCAGTCTTTGAACGTCTTCCGGATGGAGCTCCTTGGAGCAAAAGTCGTTTCGGTCGAAAAGGGACAGGGACGCTTAAAAGATGCGGTTGCTGAAGCATTGAATGACCTTGTGGAAAATTACAAAGATACGTTTTACCTGCTTGGTTCAGCGGTTGGCCCACACCCATATCCGACCATGGTTAAACATTTTCAGGCTGTAATCAGTGAAGAATCCAAACGTCAGATTCTTGCTAAAGAAGGAAAGCTGCCTGCCGCTGTAGTCGCATGTGTTGGCGGGGGAAGTAATGCCATTGGAGCGTTTGCCCACTATATCAATGAATCGGAAGTGCGGCTTATCGGCGCAGAGCCGGCGGAGGCACCTACAGTGACACAAGGGTCTCCTGCAGTCATTCATGGTTACAAATGTTTAACCCTTGTAGACGAAAACGGGGATCCAAAGCCGACGTATTCGATCGCTGCCGGCCTCGATTATCCTGGAGTCGGACCCGAACACAGCTACTTAAAAGTAAGCGAGCGAGCAGAGTATGTGACGGTCAGTGGCAACGAAGCACTGAAAGCATTTCAAGAAATGGCTCGCGAGGAGGGGATCATTCCGGCTTTGGAAAGTGCACACGCTGTATCGGAGGCAATGAAACTTGCCAAAACCTTATCACCGGATGACAGCATCATCGTCAACCTCTCCGGAAGAGGAGACAAAGATGTAGATATGGTTTTCCAACTATTAAAAGATAAATAATCGAGAAAGCAGGGGCAGATCCCTGCTTTTCTAGTTTCTCGACACACACTAATTTCTTGATTCGCGCAAAAATTCCCTGTAACCAACAAATGCCAAAGCAAACCCAACACCTGTGTAAGCAAGTAAAATAAGCAGGGCTATGCCTACGTTTTCGCCGGCGGGTTGCCCGGGAAGCGTCGATAGAAACGCTTGGTGCGCCCAGTATTGAGGGGAAAACGAACCGATCGTTTGGATCGTATCCGGTAACGTTTCAAACGGCATCCATAGCCCGCCGAGGATAGCTCCGGCAAAAGCAATCACTTGTGTCAGCGCAAGTCCCGTGTTTTCCGTTTTGGAGAACATTGCAATTGCTACACCCCAGGATGTCACCATCATCGCTACAAAACAAGCAATGAGCAGATAGAAAAAGGGTTGATCAATGCTCATGCCATAAACGACGATGCCCAAGATCGCGAGTGCCATGATTTGTCCAACAACGATAGCACCAAATGGCAGCCATTTCCCGATAAAGTAACCACCCGGCGTAAGTGGCGTGCTAGCCATACGTGCCACAAATCCATTTTCCCGATCTTTGACAAAACTGATGACCATGGAAATGATGATAAAAACGGCAAAAAAGACGCTAAATCCAGTGATAATTTGATTGGCAATCGCTGTCTCATCCGGTGCATCCGCAGCAAAAATCGCCATAAATCCCATAATAAACACGATCGGCAACACCAAACTCCAAAACAATAAAGATTTATCCTGGAGTTGTTTTCTCGTTTCAATATTTGCCACAGCCCACATATGTTCATACCTCCTATGCAGCATCCCGCAAAGCCGTGCCGGTTAATGTGAAAAAAACATCTTCCAAACGGGGTTGCATCAATGATAATTGTGACGGCGTGATGCTTTGTTCTTCGCATCGCTTGGCTAAATCACCGAGGAGTTGCATTGGGTTTGATGACGTGAAAAGCCACCCGCCATCTTTTTGCTGAATGACGTTCTCGGAATCTAACCATGCTTTCGGAAGATCTCCCTTGATAAACACGGCCGGTTGTGCATAGCTGGCCAATAAATCGTCGATGCTCCCTTGTTCAACAATTTTTCCGCCATCCATAAACGCAACCTCATCGCAAAGCGCTTCAATCTCCTCCATATAATGGCTCGCATAAATAATCGTTTTCCCTTGTTGTTTTAATGTACGAATCAGCTGAAAAATATGCCGACGGGATTGGGGATCAACGCCAACGGTCGGTTCATCCATAATGACAAGGTCCGGTTCATGCATGAGCGCACATCCAATATTCAGGCGACGTTTCATCCCACCTGAAAATGTTTTCACTTTTGATTTGGCACGGTTCGTTAAGCCAATATCGTCAAATACGGTTTTCACCTGACGCGTAAGGTTCTCACCTGACAACCCATGAACTTTCCCATAGAATTGGAGATTCGTGGCGGCAGATAACGTTTCTTCCAAACAAACTTCCTGGGGAACATAGCCGAGAGAAAGCGAACCCGAATCAGATACATCAATCGATCCTTCGTACTCTTTGATTATCCCCGCAAGAATTTTAATTAAAGACGATTTCCCGGCACCATTAGGGCCGACGAGCCCGTAACACACGCCCGCCGGAATTGATACGTCAATATTTTGCAATGCCTGAATGTCTTTATAACGTTTGTTTACATTTTGGATGGTAATCATATTTAACCCCCGCTTTCACTTTACCGAGTCATTCATATCGGCTTCTATCTTTTTAAAATAAGCCCTGAAAACAAACCAGAAGAGCACATAGAGGGCGGTGAACATGCAAAAAGAAAGCACAATCGAACGCAACGTAAAAGGAATCCATCCTGCCATAAAAATGGCGATGAGAAACCAAAGGATAATGGAAAGACTAAAATGGATAGCGACTTGCTTCAAAGGGCTCCATTTCTCAATTTCAAAAAAGAATGAAGAAACGCCAAAATAAACACCAAGTATCATGCTGCCCAACATATAGACCCAAACTTGTGCAACGGGCACTTCAATGTTCTGCACCGTGAGGATGGTCAAAGCAACGAATGTAATCAAACAGGCAAAACCCAGACCGCCAAAACCTCTTTCTACCATTTCACGTAGCATTCGAACCACCCCCCATCACTAATTTTTCCTTTAAAGGCGTTACGTATTTTCGGGATACATACTCCTTGTTGCCTGAGTCGAAATGGATAAACAAATTGCCATTAAACGCCAACTCAAAACGTTGAATGTGGTGGATATTGCCGATCACCGATTTGGAAAAACGCGTAAAATCATGGGCTTCAAGCAATTCTTCAACCTCATAAAGTTTCATTTTCAGCTCAATATGCTGTTTCGCTGTCGTAGCGGCAAACACTTTTCTTTTTTCCGCATACACAAAGTCAATATCATGCGGGTTGAGCACAACAGATTGGTCTTCATGAACACCGACGATGCGCCCTCTTTTCGCGTTATTCAATTGTTTGACAAGCGCCTCCAACTCAGGCGACCACTCCTTGGCCTGAATGATAACGGTCGTTTCCTCATGGTTGTCGTTAAGGTCAATTTTCACATTCACTCGTTATACCCCGCTTCAGATATAGTGTAAGCGATCTACAAGAACGTTGTGTTAAGCATAGCATAACCCGTTCCCAGTGGTGTTCAAGATGACATGATCGGTGTACAAAATGTTTTTTAAATATGTCAATATTACCCATTCCAGGCTATCCTGAGCAATCTCCTGCCTATTGTCAAAATTACAACACTTGTAATCCACAATATTAACATAGAACCGAAGCCAACCAATGACCACCATGTATTGATCTGGTGCTGTCCCAGACTGACCTCTAGTGGAACAAAAAGCACTGTCCCAATGGCAAGCAAACAAAGAAGCGTTCCCGTCATATAATAAATCCTTACTTGAAAAAGATAGGCCAGAGGAAGGAAGTGAACCCCTACAATAATAGCCATAATCGGGAAAAACAAATCGAAATGCCCAATCGCATTACACACGATGGCAGCAAAGATAATTAACGCAAATTCTGTAACAAAAATAATATTAAACCACTTATCAACATTCTTTGAGCGACGAGCATTTGTATTAGACAAGTTCCGGGAACCCCTAATCAATGCCATTCCGGAGAAAAATAAAACAGCACCGATCACTACCGCTAGAATCAGTAACCAGATTGACGCCGATGCCTGCAAACCGCCAATCCCGACGTTCGCCCACACTGTACCAAAAAAGGCCATAAACATAACCCCGGAAGCCGTCCCGCGCACATCTGCTTTAGAAACGACCGTTTGCGACACTAGCCATCCCCCCTTTCCTGCTATGCCAAATACATTAAAAATTTTTTATTTCCCCCTTGAGGTTTACGTTGCGTAAAGGTTTACAATAATTATAGTCAAGGGGGTGGATAATCATGAAATACACAGTAAATCAATTAGCGCAATTGTCAGGTGTAAGCGGGCGAACATTACGTTACTATGATCAAATCGGACTGCTTAAACCCACCAGAATTAATTCATCCGGATATCGAATTTACGGGCATAAAGAGGTAGATCTTCTTCAGCAAATCTTATTTTACCGTGAATTGGACGTCAGCCTTTCGGAAATCATGAAAATCATTAATCAGCCAACATTTGATCAAACAAAGGCTCTAAAATATCATTATAACAATTTGAAGGAAAAACGTACCCGCCTTGACAAAATAATGGCAACTGTGGAAAGCACAATTGCCCATAAGGAAGGAGGAGTAATGATGCATGATAGCGAAAAATTTGAAGGATTTAAGGAAAAACTAATCCAAGACAACGAGCAAACATACGGTAAAGAAATCCGGGAAAAACATGGCGATGATGCGATAGATGCAAGCAATGAAAAACTTAGGGAAATGTCTCAAGAAGACTACCATGCTTTCACTACGTTGGAAAAAGAAATCCATTCATTACTACAAAAAGCATATGCAACCGGAGATCCTTCATCTGACCTAGCACAAGAAGTCGCTGCCAAGCATAAAGAATGGCTGATGTATTCATGGGGAAGCTACTCCAAAGAAGCACATGCCGGATTAGCAGAAATGTATGTTTCCGATGAACGTTTTACGGCTTACTATGACAAGAATGTCAAAGGCGGAACAGAATTTTTGCGAGATGCCATTTTGGTTTATGCGGGGAAGAAATAAATCAAATTGAAAGCTGAAATAAGTGAATGGATATTTGCTTGCTTCAGCTTTTTTATTTAGGGATTGCTGAACAACTTGCCTATATCAGCTGAAGCCGGGATGCCGCTTCCATGGCTTCGCTTTTTCGCAGACGAACGGTCAAGCCTCCTCGCGCAAAACCGGCGCTGCGGGGTCTTGACGCGTCCGTTTTTCCGCTGGCGTCTCGCCATTTGCAGCGTCATCCTTCCGCATGTTTTCGAACGTGAAAGGGTTTTCTTCTTTTAGGATAGATTTCCTTCCCACTCTCTGTTGCCTTTTATTGAACATTACATATTTTCACATTGCCAGTTCCACAACAATCACGCCTCGATCGTGAGTCAGTCTTGCCTTAATTTTCAACCACAAGTCTTCCATCTCGAAATACTTCGGTCACATTTTGAATATCCTCAATCCTTTGTGAAGGATCGCCATCTATAACGACTAAATCAGCTGCTCTTCCCTCTTCAATAATGCCAAATTCATTGCTTTGTAATGCATCGGAAGCATGGGATGTGGCCGATTGAAGTGCTTCATTAGGGGTAAGGCCACTTTCAACGAGTAACTCCAATTCTTCATGCATACTTGGACCGAATGAGACACCGGGCATCCCAGCATCAGTACCCGCCAGAATCGTGCCGCCTGCATCATGAAACTCCTTGACACGTTCAAGCTGATCTGGCCTCATTTCTGGATCACCGTTCAATGTTTCGACACGTAACGTCGGCGTCATCGATATCCCTTGCTCGGTGATTTCATCTAATAAATCGTCTTCCCAGCCGTCTCGAACGGCTCCGGCACCGATATGCTCTAAACCATCGGCACCAGCCATGAGTAGATCTTCCAAGTCGTCGATTCTTCCCCAATGTCCGAATACCGGTATATTTTGCGTGTGAGCCTCGTCTACGATGCTCCGTAACACATCTTCATCGATCGGCTCCAAATGGGATTCATCCGGCCCTCTCTCTTGGACAACTTTAATCAGGTCGACACCGTCATCAGCCAGCTGTTCTACATTTTCCCGAGCTTCTCCCGGGGTTTCAGGATAAAGAACTACTTCAGAATGTGGATCGGTGCCAACCGTTGCAATAGGATGACCTTCCAATGTTGTAAATAATGACCCCGATGCATAAAGGCGCGGCCCTTCAATTTCCCGATCATTCACAAGATCGCGAAATTCCATGATCCACTCGTGTTCATCACCGACACTGCGAATCGTTGTTACGCCATGTTCTAAAAAGTTGTTTCGTTTTTCCGGTGTGTATCTTACAAAGTCAGCAATCATTTTCGGAAACGATAGCAATCCGAATTCTTCACCTTCTTCAAGTTCGGGCATACCTAAATGTACATGCATATCAATCAGGCCGGGCATAACCGTTTTTCCATTCATATCCTTAATGGTTGCAGTGTCAGGTATATCAATATCATCACCTACTGAGACAATCATGTCGTCTTCAATCAGAATCGTGCTATCTTCGTACGATTCCAGCTCCTCACCGAAGAGTACAGTCGCATTCGTAAGCGCCAGGTAACCTTCTTGTTCTTCTGAAACGTTATAAATCGTAGCATAATAGTACGTAACTCCACCAACAATGACCAACACAATCAGAATAGCTACTGTTAAAAATAACCGCTTGAAAAACTTCCAAAAGGAACTTCCTCGATTTTTTTTCTTATCTTTAGGCATGCGTATTATTACCTCACTATCTTTTAAGTGTCTAACATTAAAGTACGATAAAAACAGCTGATAAAATAGTGACGAATGTCATAAAATTGCGTCCTAACAAGTCATGACACCGGAAACAAATTCAAATCAGTGAACCTCTCCACCTAAATCAAAGATTTGGATGAGACTTCCCTATTCACAGACAATGGCTTTGTTTTATTGAGACGAAACGTCTTCGCTCAACTTATGCAGGTAATAAAGTTGATTTATACTTTCATAGCTGCCAAAAAAAGCCTTATCATCGATAAGACCTTTCCTGCAACAATCGTCGTACATTATTCTTCGAACCATCTATGCTTCAACGCATGGATGGCTGCTTGCGTGCGATCTTGCACCTCCATTTTTCCGAGGATACTTGTGATATGTGTTTTTACGGTTTTTTCGCTGATATGAAGAACAGCGGCCATTTCCTTGTTGCTCTGACCGTAAGTAATATGTTTCAAGATATCACGTTCTCTTAAAGTTAAAGCATGAAAACCGGCATCATATTCATCTCCCTTGGCAACATGGGTCATTAATTGGTTTGATATTTGCGGATGAAGACTGGTTTTTCCACCCATGACAGCAATCATCGCTTCTTCCAAAAGGCTTGGATCCACATCTTTCAGTTGATAGCCACTGGCACCTGCACGAATGGCGGGTAATACATGATCCCTGTCTGACGAACTGGTAAGAATAATGACATGGATGCTTGGATGCTGCGCTTTAATATGTTTCGTTGCTTCGATCCCATCCATGTTCGGCATGATCACATCCATTAAGACGATATCCGGCTGCAGTTTCTCCACTTGCCGTAACGCTTCTTTACCATCCTGAGCTTCACCGACAATGTCTAAATCAGGACGCGTTTGCAAAAAGAAGCGCAGACCTTTTAATACGACAAGATGATCATCAACGAGCAATATTTTCAAAGGCTATCACCTCTTTTTTTATGGGCAGGAACATGAACGGTAATGGTTGTGCCCCTGCCATATTCGCTATCAATGTGGAATGAACCATGAAGCTCTTCGGTGCGTTCTTTCATGCTTGTGATCCCAAGGGATTGCTGCATTTCAACAGCGCCCCCATTGCCTTGATCCATAACATGCATCGTGAAGTCGCGAGAACCAGATTGCATGATGATCGTGGCATTTGATGTCCCTGCATGTTTTTGAATGTTATTCAATGCTTCTTGGCCGATCCGCCATAATGATTCTTTGCATGATTGGTTCATATCTAAATTCTCCGGAGCTTCAATGGACAGATTTATGCCGATTTTTTGTGCATATTCGGTGAGAGAAGGAATGAGCCCTTGATCAAGGTGATCGGGACGCAACTGCCAGATCAAGTTGCGCATGTCGGTCAGCGCTTCTTTCGAAAGCTGTTGAAGTTCCAGGACAGCTTCTGTAATCGTGCGCTCATTCTTATCAATGAGCCCTTGAAGTCCTCGTGATGTTAATGAAAGGGCAAACAATTTTTGATTAACCGAGTCATGTAAATCCCGAGCAAGTCGATTTCTTTCCTTGTCAACGAGCAGCGCTTCCCATTCTTCGTGCAGGCGAATGCGTTCGATACCCATGGAAAGGTGATTAGCGAGTCCTTCCAGCATCCCCACTTCCAAATGGTTACATGATGAAGTGCTTCGACTAAGCAGTATCACACCGAACGTTTCCTCCGGTCTTTCAGGCATAAACAGAGGAAAAGCGATGGAATAAAGAGGCTCATGGCCTTTTAAAGATGAAAAATGCAACGGTTGCTCATGGTCTTGCATGATCTGTTGGTGAACATAGGCTCTTCGAACGAGATCAGGTTGAGAAAGATTAACTTCTTGTTCAACATCGAAAACTTCTTTGGGACCGTGATGATCTGTACTGTATTGAACGGCTAGTCTCCCTCGTTCCATCGTAATGATTGCAGCGTGCGCCCAAGAAGGCAAATGATCGTGCAACTCCTGCATGATCCGGTTAAACAATTCAGGGCGGTTAAGAATGTTGCCAATTCGGCGATTAATTTTTTCAGTATTGGCATAAGCATCGACAAGATAACGCGCAGTGGCATTCACTTCTTCTTCTGTTTGTTGCAAATGCAAACGTGTTCTTTCCACGGCTGCGCCTATTTGATAAGCGACAGTTTCTAATAGAACAAGCTCATCTTTATGAAAACGACGGCGCCCTGGTGATGCCAAGTTAAGTAGACCTAATTTTTTTCCTCGTATGGTTAATGGGATACTGGCATGATGGGTGAGCCCCCTTGTTTCGCCCATATCGTAGTCAACGGCTAGTTCAAGACGGGCACATTTCACATGATTGACAGCCTGGTTCATATACCCTTTCCAATAAAGCTGTAAGCAGTCACAATCTGTGCAGCCCTCATAACAATGCATGAGTTCTTTCCGGTTGTTTTCCAACGCAGGGGGCAGTTGATAGGAAGAAACCAGTTCATAAGATGTCTCGTCTTCCGTTAAAAACATCCACCCAGTTTCCAATTCCATTAAGTCAAGCAAGCGCTCCAATGATAATTGCAACATTTCTTGAAGGTTGGTACTTTTATTCAACGTTTCAGAAATTTCCCTTTGGATTTGCAAAGCTTCCCGATATTTTGACGGTTGGTTCGTCATCGTTTTTTGTCCTCCTCACCGTCCCAAAACGATCGTGCTTCGTATATCGACAGGCTCAACTCTTTTATAAAAAGACATAATTCCCCGACTGACATATAAACACAAATATCTTAGGTATAATGGAAACTATATTCACGACCTTGTTGTTTTCTTTGGCACAAAAACGACATACCAACTCATAACCCTAAAAGTTAATTACATTTTTACAAACATGCCTGATAAAAGCACCAATGTATATTCCAACTTCTGCTAAAGATCCAAACCAGTCCTTTACAGTAAAACGTTTCCTTTGCTTCTTATGGGAGCGCATACAATTCCTCCTCTTGTTAACATTATACCTCATTTTTATTACGTTGAAACAGGGTACAAAACCTGTAAAAGTATTAAAACAGCAAAACTAGGGCGAGTATAAAACCCGCCCAAACATGCCCTTCATTTTCACACTTTCACCACTGCATTTTTCGTAAGTTTGCGCATGAGCGTGACCAATAGAATAATTAGGATGACACTCGTAATTACAGCCGTCCCAACGGAAAACTGCTCAACCGGCAGGAGCCAATGAAAAAATGTCAACGTGCCGGCTGCCTCACCCCAAACATAATCGTTGATGGTTATAACAATAATGCTGGCAGCAATAAAACCTAAACCAAGGAGCCAATGATGATAAAAGCCTGCGCTAATAAACCAGCCGAGGAGATACCAGAGCACGAATTGGAAGAAAACCATCACCAGTGTCAATAGGACAGCTTCATCTCCTACCGCTGCACCGGAAAGCCATTGATTCCAACCCGTCAAAGAAAAAAGCAAACGTTCCAGTCCATACAACACTCCAGCGAGAAGGGTCATCACGAATCCAAGAAAAAAGAGAGAATACGTTGTGCCGAGATAATAATCCCTGCGGGTGACCCCATTGGAGACAAACTCGCTCAGGAAACCACCCATGGACAACAAGCCCGTCACAAATAAGAATACTCTTGCCGGTTGCATGGCAGCATCCAATATTGTCGTTTCCATCATTCCGCCAAAAATTATGGAAACAATTTGAATGGCAATGTAGATCAACAAAAAGATCCCGACAACCCACATCGTCCACTGCAAAAATGTCCCAAGCATCATTTTAGAAACGAGTACAGATTTAGCTTTCATGGTATTCCTCCTCTGTCAAATGGATAAATAATTCTTGCAATGCAACCGGGCTGAATTCCAGGCCACGTGATCTTCCTTCTTTTCGCTCATCTTCGGAAAAACCGCCGTAAATCATCACTGATTTTGTTCCGCCCAGCGACTGTTCGTTTAATACCTTCTTGCCGGCCGTGAACTGATCCACTTGCGTCTTTTCACCGGTGACCGTCGTCCCTCGATCCAACAACGTTTCCGTATCTTCATGAAGGAGAAGCGATCCATCTTTTAACATAAGGACCTCTTCAAACAATCCATCCATTTCCGATATTAAATGCGTGGATAAAATGATCGTCCGCGGATACTCCATATAATCCTTCAGCACTTCTTCATAGAAAATTTTCCGTGCCGGCGCATCCATGCCCAAATAGGCCTCATCGAAAATCGTAATCGGCGCACGACTCGCCAAACCGACGGTTACACCAAGAGCTGACAGCATCCCGGCAGATAGATTGTTTACAGCTTCATGAAGAGGAAGTTTAAACCTTTGGACAAGCTGAGCAGCGTAGTCATGGTCAAACAGAGGACGGAATGCCGCTATATACTTGATCCAATTCTCTACGGTTTCCGTTTCTTCCTCTAACTTTACATCACGAATAAACATAACGCTCTCCATGACACGGGCATTTTCAAATGGCGCTTCACCATCGACTGTAATGCTGCCACTCGTCGGTTGATTAAAGGCTGAAAGCAACGATAATAACGATGTTTTACCCGCGCCGTTCCGACCGAGCAAGCCATATATTTTTTCACCTTCCAGTTCAAATGAAATGTCCTTTAATACGGAATGTTCGCCGTACTTGAGCGATAGTTCCTTAGCTTTAATCACAGGTCATCCCTTCCTTTCATCGATCGAACTATTTCTTGTACCTCTTCGTTGGAAATGCCGATCCGTTTTGCTTCACGCATCATTCGCCAGACGTACTCTTCTTTAAACACCTCTTTACGCGCTTGTAGAAGTTGATCTCGCGCCCCTTCGGCGACAAACATCCCGACCCCTCGTTTCTTATATAGAATCCCCGCGTCCACCAGCTGGTTAATCCCTTTTAAAACCGTGGAAGGATTAATGGTGTAATAATCGACGAGCTGATTGGTGGAAGGTGCCTGTTCCCCTTCCTTGATCCCACCCTCCACAATTTCGTTTTCAATCATCTCCCGTATTTGCATAAAAACCGGTTGATGATCATCCAATGATTGCCACACCTACTTGCACCACCTCTCATCTGTTATGGTTAGTTGGTTATATGGTTAACCATAAAACAAAAAGTCATTTTTGTCAATAAAAAATAAACACCGCCAAAAATTCAAGCGGTGTTTATTTTGCTAGATCTCATTCAATTTCACATTTTTATTTTTTAAAGTGGCAACGCTGTCTCGAACCTGATAGGAAGTGAAGAGTTTATCTTCATTAAATGAAAGAAATACCCCATTATCAAAATCAGTATCCGATTCTTTAAAGAAAACACCGTCATCCACTGTTGTTTTCGTTTTATGCTCTGTAAGATAATATTCATTTTCCCCCATTGGTTCAAGAAACGCATAAACACCCTTATCATAAGGTAATTTTTCATATGGAAAAGCAACATCTTGAGGTATAAAATGAAGTTCCAAAAAAGACATCCGCTTCATCAAAAGGTTCATAAAAGAACCATGGATCATTTCCTCCCATCGGCTTTCTGCTACATGTGCCAGCACTAGCTGCGTGAATCCCATATCTCTTGTAAATGCTTCCAAGAATTTAACAAGCCGATTATGGTTTCTAAATTCTTTAATCTTAAATTCACTCGCTCCTAAATCTTTACTGAGCTTTTTACTCTCAGCGAAAGCAAGTTCGATTTCCGGCTGATCAAAATTATCTCGATCAGATTCGATTAGGAAAAGCACTTCAAAATCACTGTTTAAAGCTTTGGCTAGCTGTGCGCCCCGGAGTATTATATTTGGACTATATAGATCAAAGTCCAGCAACACAAGAATCTTTTCCTTATTCATCAATGGAAAAAACATTTTTATCACCCATTTCCCAGTTATCCACTTAATAATGCCTATCCTTTACACGAATAACAAGAGGAGCTATAATGAACATTGTCTAACAATCGGTCGGTAGGCAGATAAATTATAACTCACCTTGATTTTTTTGTAAATACCTTAATGACAAAGAGGGAGCACATCATGGATACGAAAGAGAAAATTTTAGCAGAGAGCATGGAGCTTTTCGCAATAAATGGCTATGATGGCACATCAATGACAAAAATTGCCGATAAAGTCGGGATTAAAAAACCTTCCTTATACGCACATTATAAAAGCAAAGAAACGTTATTTATTGATGTAACGAGTGCAATGGCGGATAACAACGTCGAATTTGTCAGACGATCCCTTGATGTGCAAGCGCCGGATGTAAAAACAGTGTTATATCATTCATTTAAAACACATATTCAAGATTTGATCAGCGATGACGCGAGTAATCAGTTTTATAATCGGTTTATGCATTATCCTCCGGAAGGATTGGAAAACGAATTAACCGCTTGCGTTGAACAAAGTGAGAAACAAGCAAACAGGCTTTTGGAGAATGTGATCGCTAAAGGTCAGGTGTCACAAGAAATAACAAAGGAGCTCGATGCCAAAAGTATGGCGCATACGTATTTCTGTTTAATCGAAGGTCTTGCTGACGAAACCACCGTTTATACGTCCAATGAAATAGAACGGCATGCCGAATCGGTTTGGATGGTCTTTTGGCGCGGAATCAGGGCTTAATGCAGATATAAATCGGTTCCTTATAACCTAATCTCATTCGCTTTTACGGCGTTTAAACAGAAACGTTGCAGTGACCATTGACACAATCAACAATCCGCCAAACCAAGCCATCGTCAACCAATGATTAGAACCAATTGGAGTTCCAAGCAAAAGTCCACGCAATGTTTCAATCAGCGGGGTCATCGGTTGGTTTTCTGCGAATGCATGGAGCCACGACGGCATAGTCTCGGTTGGTACAAAGGCGCTGCTCAAATAAGGCAGGAACAACATGGGAAACGTAAGAGCATTCGCCGCTTCCACACTTTTTACGAGTAAACCAAAGACAACAAATGCCCAGCTAATCGATACCATGAAAAGAGCCAATACCCCAATCACACCAAACCATTCCAGCCATCCCGCATCTGGCCGGAACCCAATGAGCAAGGCAACGAGAATGGCCACAGTCGTCGCGATCACATTGCGGACAAAGCCCCCGATAACATGGCCCACCATTAAAGATGAGGGGAGAAGTGGCATGCTGCGGAAGCGCTCAAATAAGCCACCGACCATGTCCTGTGTCACGCTAATCGCGATGATCGAACTCCCAAAACCGACACATGTTATGATTACACCGGGAACAACATAATTCACATAATCCGTCCCTGTCTGAATCGCCCCTCCGAAAACATAGACAAACATAACCATAATGGCTACCGGCAATCCGATTGCCATCACCAGTGACTCTGCTTCTCGAAAAATATGCTTCAAGCTACGTTTAGACATCGTCCATCCGTCTATTATTGCCCAATACAACTTCGATTCACTCACTGACAACAGCCCCTTTCTTATCATCACTTGTGATTTCCATGAACACATCGTCCAGTGTCGGATGACGGAAGGCAAAAGATACCGGTTCTGTGCCGTATTCATGCAATGTGTTCAACAGCCCGCGCATATTCTGCGGTGAACCTTCCGTTGTAACGATAACACTCCATTCATTTACATCCATTTGGCCACCCAAAAGATCCCGAGCTTTACGACACGATGCCATATCAGAAAAAGTGAACGCCACCTTTTCTTCTCCGACGATGCGTTTTAACTCTTCAGCCGTGCCCTCTTCGACAATTTTACCTTCGCTAATAACCGCAATTTTGTCTGCAAGCTGATCGGCCTCTTCCAAATATTGCGTTGTTAAAAAGATCGTTACACCGCTCTCTGCAAGCCTCTGGATCATGTGCCACATACTCTTCCGACTGCGTGGATCCAGTCCGGTTGTCGGCTCATCAAGGAAGATGACATCCGGATCTGCGATCAGGCTGATAGCAATATCGAGCCTGCGGCGCATCCCGCCGGAATAGGATTGGACACGTTTTTTAGCCGCTTTTTGCAAATCAAATTGTTCCAATAGCTCTGCAGCGCGCTTTTTTACCGTCTTGCGGTCAAGATGATTTAATCGACCCATCATCAGCAGATTTTCTTCTCCTGTTAATAACCCATCTACTGCAGCATACTGACCGGTTAAACTGATCATTTTTTTAACAGAAGTAGACTCACGATTTGTATCGTATCCGCCAATGGTTGCGACACCCCCGTCTGCTTTCATTAAGGTCGATAAAATACGAACCATCGTCGTTTTCCCCGCGCCATTCTCTCCTAGTAACGCAAAAATGGATCCTTTTGTTACTTCAAAATTGATGCCATCTAAAACCGTTTTCTTCCCGTAACTTTTCTTTATATTTTTCACCGAAATAACAGGATCGAGCATAAAATCGTCCCCTTTCAATTTTTGATTGATTAAATCAGTCAATTTTAAGGCAGGAAATTTGATTGACTTAATCAGTCAATATAAGGATACAGGTGTTTTTTTAATATGTCAATCTTTTTTAAGGATTACCGTGCCGAGATCATCCGTGAAAGGATTTCAACCTTCCATTCAGTGTTTTCTTTCCAAAATGACGGATCATCCGCCATAATACCGGATAGGACAGTTAAATAAATGCCCAACAGCTCTTCAGTATCCCCTTGAATGATCTCTCCGAATTTCTGTCCTTCACGAAATATAGGGGATAATGCTTCTATGTAAAATTGCCCTGCATTGTTCACAAGTTCATTTATATGATCAGGTAATCCATTTGTTTCATTTAAATGTTGCATAATCCGAAAAACTGATTGAGTTACCCACCTATCGCTTTCTGAAAATGCGAATTGAGTAAACGCTTTGATTTTTTCCAGAGGGCTTTTTCCGCTTTCATTCAGATCATTAAAAACTTGTGTTGCCCTATTTTCTTCGGTTCCCCATTCTATACTCTCATACAGTATTTCATCTTTTGAATCAAAATAATGATAGACCAATCCATGACTCACTTTCGCTTCTTTTGCAATCATGCTTATTTTCGTGAGTTTAACCCCATTATCCGCAAACACTTTCAAAGCGGCACGCATGATTTGTTCTTTTCGCTCCGCTTTTTTCTGATTTAATTGATTCTCATTTAAAGGTGCCATAATATCCTCCTTGTATATTTTGATTGAATCATTCAGTCTATTTAAGAGTAGAGCTTATCCAGAATAGAGTCAAGTCATAATTTGCGTGAAGTATCCGGATATACAACTCCCCCACACTTCTATATACTCACCACATTATTGAATTACAGGCTACACAAGCCATCGATGTTGCTGAATTCGCACAATCATCTGGATTAAAAGAGATGGAAAACATGGCAATACAAATGCTTGGGTTAAATGACGTTCAATAATATGAGATCACGGTGTCAAGCATTTATCTTTGTGAGAGTAGAGGTATGACCGAAGAATCTCCTGTAATGGAAGTGGAGGAACAGCCCCAAGTCTAACGAATGGAACGATGGGTCTTTCCAAGCGTCGGGGAGGAATGTGTGATTTTACACAGCGCGAGCTTTCAGGCAAGATTTTTCTATTTGGACGGTAGTTTTCTCTCGTCTGAAGGTAACGAGGACCTTATCATCTAGTGGTCTATATCAGAAGTTCTTTCCAAAATTATTATTCACATATCTCCCGATGCTTTGAAGACTGTTCGGGATCAAAAACTGCATTTTGAGTCCTCGGTTGACAGATCTGAGGACTGAGCAGGGCTTAAAAATGCATTTTGAGTCCTCGGTTGCCATGGTTGACCATCATTTGGCTGGATTTTTGTGCAGAAAAGCATTTTTGAAACGTTCCACTAGTACATATCATTAGATGGAACGCGGAGCGCGGGGTAACTTGCACGCTCCGTGTGGAGCAAGGAAAAAGCTGGAGATCACTTCAAAGGCTTATCTATTACTGACTTTAATGGAACAAAAGTTATACAGCAAGCGGGTCGTTGAATAGGCATAAACACATTTCACCTCTTGTTAACAAGAGGTGAAATGACAGGGATTTAACCTTCTCGATCTTTAAATATTGCCTCAACCAGTCTTGAAAATTCATCCACTTGCTCTGTAACTAAGAAAACAGGCAGGAGTAAAACAGCCATGAAAAGAGCAGAACCAGTCAGCATAAACCTCACAGCAATGGTTTTAAGTAACCGCATTTTCTCTCCCCCTTTAATTATTGAAGATTATACGCTCATTTTCAAAGAATGCAAAGATTTTTTTAAAAACAAAGTATGTCCTTTTGTCGCGACCGACGTGAATCGAGAAATAATGATCGGACCCTTTTCCCCCATTTGACATTCCTCGATGACAAGTTTAAGATGTTACTCAATCATTACATAGGCGATGGAGTTCGCCATAACTGCCGTTTCGCAGCGGCTAATGACTCCTGGCGGTCACTTTTGGGTGCGTTCTGTCAGGAGTTTTATTTATTTGAATCGGAGCGTCTATAAATATGAAATGGAAAACGATATGTTCAATAGGAATCGGGGGAGCCCTGGGGACTTTATGTCGTTATGTACTTAATATATGGACCACCTATCCCTTAGGTACACTTATTGAAAATTTGCTCGCTAGTTTTTTGTTAGGAGGAATTACTGGTTGGTTTCTCATTAGGAAAGCTCCTGATTGGTTAAAGGCGGGTTTAGGCATGGGGTTTTTAGGATCGTTCTCCACAATGTCAACTCTGGCGGCGGAGACGGTTTTTTTACTCCAATATGAAGTCATTTTCTCCCTCATTTATCTCGTCACTTCTTTTTTTGGAGGTGTTGGGCTTGCTTTGGTTGGCATGATGCTTGGGAGGTGGATTGGAGATACCAACCCTTGCTCATAAACTCGGAAGGGGGATCAATCATCCATGGACCTATTTATTCTTTCTGTCAGTGGAGGGCTAGGAGCAATCGTTCGGTATTTGGTTGGAAATATCATCATGGAAAAATATCCGGACCCTCCTATTCCCATGGCCATGTTGAGCGTGAATATCCTGGGCGCCCTTGGATTAGGCCTTTTTTATGGTGCTTATTTTCGTTACATCCCTATGGACGCTTATGATAACCTCTGGTTTCTCGCTTTAGGCATTGGCTTTTTTGGAGCTTTTACAACGTTTTCTACGTTTAGCATGGAAGCATTGGAACTTTTTCGCAAAAAATCCTATCAGAGATTGGTTTGGTATGTTGCTATCTCTCTTTTGGGCAGTATTGTCATGTTTAGTGTAGGGTATGGCTTAGGGTTATGGATTTAATAGTGAACAAACGAGGTGTCGATTCGATTGAGCTACGGAAGGGTTTTTCGCTGTAAAATAACTAAGTTTTTGCCAAAGGTAGCATATGAGAAAGGAATACCAATGTGTTCGCATCGAGGTTCCAATGAACTCACCACATAGAAATGGCGGTAGCATTTTCAGGAAAGTAATCTCTTTCTGCTTGCCTATTACGTGTGACAACACCTCCTTCCCATTTTGACATGACAAATGTCAAGGGACAGTCAACGAGATGCCACCGCCTTATCCTAGTTTTGTTCTCTTTTCAAACACCCAGAACCCCCCCACTTCAAATAGATGGGGGGTTCATAACGCCCGACTCCTATATTCTTGATACGATGTCCAGATATCGATCAACATAGACATCTTGATTATAGTTACGTTGAATCGTGGATAGGGCATTTTTAATTATCGTATGGCGAAACGAGGCATCTGTTAACAATTTCTCTACACAGCCGGTGCCTTTCTTTATATTACCTAGCTCATAAAGCATGCCGTTAAATTGATGCGAAATGATCTCATTTTTGCCTGGTTTATCTGAACTGACAACCGGACATTGGCATGCCATCGGTTCCAAAATCGAATTCCCTAATCCTTCACGTATCGATGTTGACAATACACATCCCCCCGAATCAGCAATCGTGGAATACACTTCCGGCATATTTTCATTGGGTACATGAATGACTTTATAGTTTACATGATTTTTTTTACATGTCTCATGCAATTCTTGTAAATCACTAGATGTTTTTGGATTACTTACAAACCAAGCTTCGACTTGGTGTTCACTTTCTATATTTCGGAATATTTTAATAAATTCTTTCCAGTTCTTTTGCGTGGTTATTCTTCCAACAAATGCAATGACAGCGTGGTCTTTTTGAGGTTTAGGAGTTTCTTTCCAGACTTTTTTAGCGTCATTTATATAATAAAACAGTGAATCAACCGTATTTCCATCTACAAATATAGGGATGTCCTCTCGGAAATAGGGCCTCACCAATGGGACGATGTAATGCGCTATACAAATAATGGCATCGACAGACTTGCTGATATTCTTTTTACTCACTTGTTTTTCAGCTCCTGTTGTCCAACCCCGGAGTTCATATACCTTCTTTCCTTTGTAGCTGCTTGGCAAGTGTTTCATATAATTAAGGGAGTACACGAAAATAATACAATCATAATTCCCCCTTGTCACTCGCTCCTGAAAGTCTTTAACTCTATTCGAATGATAATGCCGAATATTTTTAAACATTTTTGCACCGTCACCGCGATACAAGAAAAACACTTCGGCTTCAATCCCTTTTTTTCGAAAAGCATTGATGCGACTTCGTGTTGTGCTCACTACTCCGCCATCTGTTGATTTATTAATGACATATAGAATTTTCATCTTCTATCTTCCTTTACAGCCTATTTCTTCTCTCCATGACCTATATCGCTGTAAAAAAGTCTTCCCATTCCTTCCAGCACACGTCCCACGTCCATTGGTCAAGAATGGTCTGTCGTATTGACCTTCCCATCGATTTGCGTTGACCAGGATTTTTCATTAAATAAAGAAGCGCCTCCCGAATGGCACTCGCGTTTCGCTGAATAATGATGCCATTTTCATATGACTTGATAACCTCAGGAACAATCCCTACCTGCGTGGAAATAATTGGGATCCCACAAGCACCTGCCTCTAGAACTGGTAAGGGAATGTGCTCAGACTCACTAGAACAAATAAAGCAATCCAATCCTTGATAAAATTCAACCATTTTATCTCTTGAAACATTATTTTTGGTAAATGTTCGAATATCCAGTTTCATGTCTAAGCCTTTTATTGCTGATAAGACGATATCATATCCTTTCAATTTACGATGGAGATGCCCGTCTATTCGGCCTACCCAGCCTACGGTAAAAGTAGGTTGCCTTGTATTGTCTGTTGATGGTTTAAATAGATTTTCATTAATTCCCGTACGCGTTTTATAAATGGGACGATACTTGTTGAATTGTTGAACAAATTCATTTGAAACAGTATTAACACCACGCAGATTCGTAAAAAAATCGAGAAATTCCTTTTTATACGTATCTTTATTTACTTTATAACGATTAAACTGCCGTGAAGATGTGATTCCGGCGGCCAATTTGTTTACAGGAATACCTTTTTGATGGAGGCTTTTTGCAATCAATACGGACATCGCGTAAATAATGTCATATTGATCATTATCTTTAGCCGTTAGCTGGTCACGGTATTTCAAGTCAAATTGAAGATGACTAGACGGCAAAGCCATCATCTCCTTTGCACGATGATGAAATGCCCACCCAGGGTGATCAGCGACCAATAAAATCTTTCGCACCTTCCCCATTGCATGTTCCATACGAATCAGTCCGTTCTTTAAATCAGATGATATACAGATATTTCATTTTATTCCCCATGCCATCAAAATGTTATAGGTGCAGGTGCAAAATTCGTCTATTTTTTCCCACATTTCATTTGCTTAACGAAACAACCATGCTGCTAAGTACAGAGAAATATCAATTTCTATTCCCGGATAGATAGATGACAGGATCAATGGTTCTTAGAAACTTGGTTTTTCGTCAAGCTTTTATGGCTAAAACCTTAGTTGCACTTATGTAGGTAAGAACGTTGATTTATACTTCCTCACCTACCAATAAAAAATACGATGGTCCCTATCAAGACATTTCAGAAAGTCAAGGGAAAGGTTCCTATTATGTTTAGTTGCGATCAGCGTTGCTTGGCGTGAATTTTTACCGCTGACCGAATACCAATGACATGATTAGTGACCCTTCGAGCGTGTTTTTATCGCTGTTCGGGTGTTAATGACTCAATTAGTGGCCCATGGAGCGCGGATTCATCTCTGTTCGGGTGCTAATGACTCGGTTAGTGACCCTTTAACTCGGTTTTCACTGCTGTTCGGGTCCTAACTCGCAATTGTACGCCTCCGTTCGAGCGGAAAAACTGCCGGCTCTCACGCCCGAAATGCGCGCAACCAAGTTTCCATTATAGCCTCTAAAAAATTCGAAAACTTGGCTTTTCGCCAAGGAGTTCAGGTATCAGTTCTCCCCCAACGGAGATTAACCCTTTTCGATCATTATGAGAGCCACTGGAAGCCTATTAGCTGGCGACACTCCAATATCTTCCATCATCCATGAGGGCAACAGATGCGGATCGATTGTGTTGGGCATGTATAATCAATCCAAGAAGGCTCGTTCCGCACCTGTTTGGGGTTCTGTCATCAAACCAAGTTGTAATATTCTTTGCAGCTGTCAACACCTCAAATCCTCAAAGACAACAATCGTTTAGTGATCAACCAACTGTCTCGATATATTTTGAGCGGCATCTCTTCGTTTATTGGACATTCGTTCATGCCGTTATGCGAGCAACTATACAGCCTTTTTACTTTTCAACCGAAACCCAGCCATTGCTTGTTTTTTTATGAGGTTATCACCATTACCCCAACGACGGCGTTCTCATTTTACACATACTTCTTGACGGCAACCATCTTCTTTGTCATTATAGTGAGTGATTACTCACTTCAAAAAAATTGAGGATGTGGTTCAAATGCTAAAAATCACCGACCTGTCCAAACGTTTTGGAAAGCAGACAATATTACAAAATATATCCGTCGACATTCCAAACAATCAGATCACCGGCTTGATCGGCCCTTCAGGCACCGGCAAAACCACGTTAATTAAATGCTTAATGGGGATGGAGAAATATGATACCGGCAGCGTCACCATTAATAACGTCACGATTCCAAACCGTAAAATTTTAAACAACATCGGGTATATGGCGCAAAGCGATTCGTTATACCATGATTTAACCGGATTGGAAAATATCCAATTCTTTGCCCATATGTATAAAAGGAGAATGTCTGAAAAATCAGTTCAATCCACTTTAAATCTCGTTCAACTTGCGCAGGAGCAAAATAAATTCGTTCAGCATTACTCCGGAGGGATGAAGCGCCGTCTATCTCTGGCAATCGCTCTACTCAATCAGCCAGAATACTTGATTTTAGATGAGCCGACAGTCGGTATTGATCCTGTTCTCAAATTAAACATCTGGGACCGGCTTCACGAGTTAAAAAAGAACAGTACACTGTTAATCACCACACATATTATGGATGAAGCTATGAAGTGTGATCAGCTTTTATTAATGAAGAATAAAGGAATTGCGGCAAGCGGTACGCCTCAAGAGATTTTGGAAACTTTCCAGGTCAGTGATATCGACCAAGTCTTTTTGGAACTGGAGGAGAAAGAACATGAAAATGCTTCACTTAATTAAACGAATTTGCAAACAAATCCTCCGTGATAAGCGTACGATGGCACTTCTATTTTTGGCCCCTATCTTTGTCATCACGTTACTCAACTATATTTTTCCCGACCCTGATGATGAAGTAAGTGTGGCGACTGTCAATGTCGATGATGACGTGATTGATATTATGGAAGACAACGATATGGTCGTCAAAGAAGAAAACAACATTGATCCAACATCCTATCTACAGGAAGGGCATGCCAGTGCTATTTTGGAACAAGAGGATGATGAATGGACGCTAACCATTCTTAATGACAATCCAATAGATGAGGGACCTGCCATACAGGGTAGTTCCCAAGCAGTGATGGAAAATAACCTGGATGATCTATCCGATAACATTGATGATATGATCAATAATATGGAAGAAATGTCTGATAGCGTAGAAGAAATCATTAATGGTATCGATGATATGATGGAACAACTGCCTCCGGAATTAGCACAGGACATAGATTTAGATATAAATACAGATATAGACACCGATATGGATACGACGTTCGAACCTGACACAGAGATGGACGAAGATCCGATGACTGTTGACTATATCTACGGTGATGAAAGCTATACTTTTTTTGACATTCTAAATCCGATTTTAATCAGCTTCTTTGTGTTCTTTTTTGTATTTTTGATTGCCGGTATGTCAATGCTAAAAGAAAGAAGCAGCGGCACCTTGGAGAAACTATTGTCCACACCAATCAAAAAATTTGAGACTGTATTTGGTTATTTGTTTGGTTATGGCATCTTTGCGATTCTGCAAACGGCTGTGATTATCTTGTACTCCATATACATTTTGGATATGGAGATTGCCGGCTCCATATCCAACCTATTTATCATCAATATTTTGTTAAGCTTTGTCGCTTTAGGTCTTGGTCTTTTGTTATCCACGTTTGTGAGCAGTGAATTCCAAATGGTTCAGTTTATTCCTCTAGTCATCATTCCGCAAATATTTTTCTCCGGTATGTTGAAAGTGGACACAATGGAACCATGGCTACAATGGATTGCGCCTATCATGCCGCTATACTATGCCGGAAATACAATGATTGATGTTGCACTAAAAGGATATATGCTCAACGACATAGCGATCCCCTTACTTGTTTTAGTGTTGTTTATCGTTCTTTTTGTGGCGTTAAATATACTGGGGATGCGACGTTACAGGAAGGTATAAAAAACCGGGTGGCTTCAGCTTAAAATGCTGTGAGCCATCCAGCTTAATTTTAAATATAAATCTACTGCAGAGCGGCTGAAATAAGATTGAGTAATCACATAAAGGGCTTATGTTTTTTAGAAACACGTGACCTCTCGCAAATAAATGGCGAAAGTCTACGTTTATCCATAAAGTTTAAAAAGGTATAACAAAGGATGACTAACACCCGCCCGATGCTGGGTGACCGATTAATTCAACCACTCTGCACTAGTACAGCCTGTCGAAAATAAGCGGTCACACCGACGATCGGAAGACCGGATTAGGGCTTCAAACTGGGGTCAGTGATCGATTGGATTAAACCGCCACAGCCACGAGTTAAGGTATCAAAGGCTATCGTCAATGACCGAATGGTTTCTTGCGAAGCAGGCTCCCCGGTCTCCATGAAACAGTTCATGGCGACCGAACACGAAAGCCAATCGCTCGTTCGGTCGCCATGAGGCAGCCATGACGACCGAAGTCTTTCTGATACAAGCCTTTTCGGTCACCATGAAGCGGCTATGACGCCCGAACGCTTTCGATTCAGGCCATTACGGTCGTCATAAAACGGTTATGGCGACCGAACACGAGAACCGACCGCTTTTTCGGTCGCCATGACGCGGTAAATTGTCCGTTAGGGAGCCAGAAGCGTTGCTGACCGAAATTCTTCCAACTGTCTCCATGATTGGTTAATTAAGCCACCTTGCACTAGTTTTTTGGCACAAGCCCGTTCTCCAGTATTTGCACAATCCTTTCCGTCTCAATTTCTTCTGAATCCCAATCCGCTTCCGGAAGGAGAACATAACGCGCTACAATATATGACAGGATTGACGATGCAATCGTACGGATAATCGTTTTCTGATCCATTTCAACCAGCTGTCCTTTGTCTTGATAATATTTGATTATTTGCCCTATCTTCTCAAAAATATCTTTTCCGATATATTCAATAAATTGCTCTTTCAATTCCGGATGGAAAGGAATTTCCTGAATTAATATGCGTAACATTGGCAAATTATTTTGGATAAATGCTTTTCTATTGTCAATCATTGCACGAACCAAGTCCTGAAAATATTCAAATTCCTGGTCAAGCACTTTATCCAAATCTTTTTTGATCATTGGCGCAAACAGCTTCATCGTCATCGGTGAAACAATCGCCATCAATAAACCTTTTTTCGATTTAAAATGCTTGAAGATCGTCCCCTCTGACACGCTAGCTTTATGTGCAATTTCATTTGTGGATGTTCCAGCATAGCCTTTTTCCGCGAACAATTCTGTTGCTGTCTCTATAATCGCTATTTGTTTTTTCGTTAATTTCGGTTCATTATTTGTCATTATATCTCGCCTTTTATCGCATTAAACATTTCATTACATCTACGATACAGGATAAAGAGGATCCTTATCGTTAGATTTCGTGTCATACTCATATTGTATAGAAACATTTGTGAACGATCAAATTGTGACCGTCAATCGATGCTGACAAGCCCCGATTTTAAGAATGCGCTTTTTGCTCACTTGCTAATTTTTTATTTTTGGAAATAAAAAATCACATTCTACCATTGATACATGCGGCTGATAAATGGTTCAAGAATCTTAGCCATATCATCACCCGTTACTTTTCTTAATGCTGGTCTGCAAAAAGCCACCAATATAATGTACCGAGAAAGCCTAGCAAACTTGTAATACCGATGATCATTAAACTGCTCCAACTGATGATGGTTTCTCCAGTTAATCCACTGTAAAGTGCCGGTACCGCCCATGGAAAATAGTCACCGTAACCTACAGCTGCAATAACTTGGGAAAAAATGAGTGTAATAATGACAAAGCCTACCGGTGCTAAATATCCACGACTATAACTTGCAAAGAAAGCAACAGGAGTATTTAGAACGATCGTTAACATGGTAACGATTAGTATCGCATAAAGACTCTCCATCACGATGGCTGAAGACCATTGCGGGAGTCCTACGATCCCCCCAATAAAAAAACCGACAGTTACGATATAGGCACTTAATGCTATGTTTATAATAAATGATGCTAAAAATTTTGATATAACAATCACTGCTCTTGAATAAGGAAGAGTCAGGAGGTCTTTTACAGTGTTATCAACGTACTCTCTTCCAAATATCCAACTTGTAACAAAACCAAAAACGAAAATACCGCCTACTGCAATCATTTGGGCATGTAAATCTAAATAAGACTGCCAATTAGCCTCTCCTGCAACTTGCGCTTGATCCCCGACTAATCCGGTACTTTCCGCAAGTGCTGGATCTTTTAATACGAACATAAAAAAGCCAGCCATTAGCGGAGCAATGCTGAAAGCTGCTGCAATTATCCAAATGACTTTCGACTTGATGATTTTAAACCCTTCCATGTGCAAGGTAACGAGAAAATATTTCATTGCAACTTTTCCCCTTCTCTTTCGGTAATTTTCAGAAAATAAGATTCCAAGTTTTCCTCTTTTACCGTTAATGTCGTTGGGGCAAACCCTGTGTAAACAAGCAATCGGGATATCTCATCGGGATTTCGAATGGCTCTTCCATCAGTGGTTTCAATTAATCCATCGTTATTTATTTTTGAGGCGTACCCGGCAGTTGTTAGTTGTGAAATAGCAGATGCATTATTACGGGTATCAATGACTAGCTGTTGATTGAGACGTTCACTTAATTGCATGGATTCAATTTCTTGTATTAATCGCCCTTTATGAATGATGCCAATTTTAGTTGCTATTTTAGCTACTTCACGAAGCAGATGACTGCTCATTAAGATGGTAACGCCTTTATTTAACGCTAAATCTTGAAGTAACGTTCTAATTTCTACAATTCCTGAAGGATCTAAGCCATTCATTGGCTCATCCAAAATTAAAATTTCAGGTGAATGGAGCAGAGCCTTTGCAATTCCTAATCGTTGAGTATTCCCTAATGAAAGATTCCTTGCCTTCTTTTGAGCATATCGTGTTAAATGAAGTTGTTCCATGACTCTCGGAACGATCTCGGGATCTGACATCAATCTGATCCGCCGAAAAATTTCTAAGTTTTCCAGAACAGTAAGCTCGGGATAACAATGGGGTGTTTCAACGATGTGCCCTACGCTTCTCCAAATACGATGATTAGTGGAAGTTACCTTTTCACCTTTTATATAGCAAGCGCCTTCTGTTGGCTTGATCATGCCAAGTAACATTCTAATTGTCGTCGTTTTACCAGATCCATTTAACCCGATAAATCCATATATTTCTCCTTTACAAATGTTTAACGAAACATCCTTAACAGCCTGAAAACCTTTGTAATTCTTTGATATACGGCTTGATTTAATAACTGTTTGCAATTTACTCCCCCTCCTCTTTTATAAGACCATCGACGATCAAATCAATAAACAGTTCAATGGTTTCCGTATAAATGTCTTCACCAATCTCTTTTTTATGAAATGTTAGTAAAAATAAAGAACGGCATACGCTGGCAATGGTTTCGGGGGCTTCTTCAATAATAAACCCTTCATTTTTTAATTTTTCAATTAAAGGCAAAAATGAGATAGAATCATTTTTAAAATGCTTGTCAAGTAATTCTGGAGATAATTTGTTTAGCATATTTTCCATGTTACTTCCAACATATAACTCTCGAATGAATGAGTTCTGCTCGATTGTATTAACCATTTGCTGAAGTATACGTTTGATGGCTTTTTTCGGCTGATTATCCTTGAAAATATCCAAATTAGCAAATTGTTCTTTTAATTTTTCCTCTTCCATTTCCAGTATCACAAAATATAATTCTTCCTTTGAATGAAAGAATTTGTAAAATGTCCCTTGAGCAATGCCTACGTTTTTAGTGATTTCATGAATACTTGTTTTTTGCAATCCAAATTTGCCGAAAAGAATCTTACCTTGTTCTATAAGGGAGTTTGTGATGACTTGTTTTTCATAATCATTAAATCCTCGAGACATCTAAAAACCTCCTTTTATGAATGTATGAATAAAAATATTTTTCATTCACAAATATTATAAGCCATTATGAAAAATATTCAACTATTATGTAAAAATAGATTCCCACATGACCAACATGTGACAAGAAACACAAAGAAAAAAACAGTTTACAATTCAAGTTCATTTATGTATACTTGATTACACAACTAATCAACCCATCATCTTAACGGGGGAAAGGAGCGTTTAGTGAAGGCTGTTTTCGATGACTCAAAACCGATCTTTCAGCAAATTTTCGAAATGATTGCTGATGACATCGTTGATGGGGAATTGCATGAAGGGGAACAAATTCCCTCGACGACAGAGATATCCAAATTTTATCAAGTGAACCGCGCAACAGTGCAAAAAGGGTTATCGATGCTCGTTGATGCCGGTTATGCCTATAAACAACGAGGCGTTGGGGTTTTTGTAGCCGAAGGAGCGAAACGTCGGCTGCTTGCCGAACGTAAAGAAGAATTTCATATTCAATATGTTAAGCCGACGCTGAAAGAAGCCAAGCGACTTCAAATGTCGAAGGAAGAATTTATTCGATTGATTGAGGAGGATTATGATGATTGATATACACGACTTATCGTTTTCTTATGGGAATAGAGCGGCATTGAAAAACGTTGCCTTACGGGAGGATGAACCGGTGATTATAGGTTTATGGGGACGCAACGGTTCCGGGAAAACAACATTGATGAAATTGATCTCCGGGATGGATCAGCCAAATCAAGGAACCGTCAGCGTTAACGGGATCACCCCATATAACAATAGTGAAGCAATGAACCATGTGACGTTCATGCAGGAGGATCATCCCTTTTCAGACTTATGGGATGTCAAAGATGCGCTTCGTTTTGGCGCCTATTTCAACGAAAATTGGGATCAGGCATTTGCCGAATATTTGCTGGATGTGTTTGACTTGCCAAGGAAAAAGAAGATCAGGCAATTTTCAAAAGGCATGAAAAGCATGATTAAGATTACGCTGGGGCTCGCGAGCAAGGCACCTGTAACGGTCATGGATGAACCTTCAAACGGCCTTGATGCCAATATGCGTAAACAGTTTTATGATATGTTGTTGGATACGTACGAAGAACACCCACGTTTAATTATGTTATCGACACACCACATTGAGGAACTGGTGCCACTTTGTGAAAAAATCGCGCTGATTGATCAAAAAACAATCATTCGATATGAAGAAACAGAAGAGTTGAAAAGGCACGGGGTGCTCATAACAGGACCATTTGAAGCAGTAAAAGCGGTGATCGGCAATAACCGAGTCATTGACGAACGGAGGATCGGGAAACAGTTACATGTTATGATTGACGATTCCTTCCACACGGATTTGGAAGCAAAAGCAAAAGATGCCGGTGTTACTATTGAAAAAGCACCACTTCAAGATTATCTCGTTAATCTGACAAAAAAGGAGACGAAAAAACATGAACACGCTTAAAGGGCCGCTCCGCGTCATCATTAAAGAGATGAACGTAACTTTTTATATCAACGTTGGTGTAACGCTCGGTTTAATGGCTTTGTATATATTCTTAAGCTTCTATCTTGGAGAAAATGAAATGTTAGGGATAACGTTCGGGCCGCTTTACGCCATTTTTCTCATTTACCCTTTTATCCTTTTTAAAGGGTACAAATATATCCTTTCCTTGGGTGGGACGAGAAAACAGTTTATGATCGCGACTTATCTGTCAATCAGTATCTATATTATACTCGGTGGAATCCTTTTGAATGGACTGCATTTCTTAAGTCCCTATCTACTGAACGAAGGATATATTTTCCACATGGCAGACCTTGTTAGCGGATCGAATCCGCTCTTGTATGTTTGGATCGATGTATTATGGATGGTCACTTTCTTCGGTCTTGGGATGATCGCGCAATCCATTTATTTTAACCTTGGCACAGTAAGAACGTTAATTGGCGGCGCAGCATTGTTAATCGCGGTACTCGCTACCTACTTTTTTGCCGACCTTTATCCGCTCATCGAATTTATCGTTGTTGACCATCTCTTGTTCGTTCACATCCTGGCAGGGATTTCTGTGCTGCTCATGCTGCTCTCTTACCTCTTCATGAAAAATGGACCATTAGAACGTGGGGATCGGTATTTATTTATCGGGAAGCAACCGAGGCCGGAATAAACGGCGAAGCCTTAACGATCTCCTTGAGTTTTTATCAAATGTGGCATATAATGATGTTAGAAAGAGCAATACTAAAAAGGAACCCCGATGGGTTAAGATCGAGGTTCACGATGAGCTACACCGCATAGAAGTGGCGGTGGCTGTTTAGGAAAGTAATCCTCTTCCCGGGGCCTATTCACAGGAGAGGGGATTACTTTTTCCGTATAATCAAGATGACGACTGAAATAATCCCGATCACCATTGTGGTGAATGAGATCATCAGTATCAATCCTTGATACAAAGTAATCACGTGTGGCAGCACCTCCTTCCCGTTTTGACATGGTGAATGTCAAGGGACGGTCAACAGGGACCACCGCCTCATCCTGCTTATGTAGCTCATATGTAGTATATCATATCTCTATAATTAGTAGTATTTCTTCTGAGGGCTTTAAATAGCCTTTTTTTATTGATGCAATGCCAAAATCAATGGTTGAAATATATGAATAAATGTGGTCATGAAAACTAGCTAGCGGAGGAAAAACACGGAGACTCCTGTGGGAAAGCGCAGCGGGAAGACCCCGCAGAAAAAAAGCGCCCTTCTTTTTTTCGAGGAGGCTGAGCTAAAGGCCCACGGAAAGCGTAGTGTTTTTCCGCAGCGGGTGCATATATCACATTAAATCTCTTTTTATATTAAAAAATATCCCCGTTTCTTCGAGCTCGACACTCCTCACACCTTTTCGGATGAACGAATCCTTTTTGTTTATAAAATTGCTGCTCTCCTACAGTGAAAGTGAAACGTTTGCCGCATTCCCAACATTTTAAGAGAAGATCTTGAGGCGCCGAACCTTTCAAAGCTTCTTTGATGGACGCTTTTCTTCGTTGGACGTTTTCATGATCAATGGGATCATTTGCTTCCAACGCTTTTATCGTAGCACGAATCTTAGCTCTCACCTTTTTATAGTCTATTTTCTCCCATTCCAGTAAATAAGGAATGTACTTCCTGTCTTGAGTTTCTCTTATTTTTTCAAGAAACAAAAAGATCATGTGCCGATTTCGATCCTTCAAATAACTCATTTCCGGCTGCCTCTTGCCTTCTTCCAACCATTGCTTCCATTCACTTAACAATTCATCTGCGCGCTGATCGGATTCAATCTGCCAGCCTCTTTCCGTGAAGACGATCATCGGTAGTTTTCCGCTATACTCGATACCCAAGAAATCATGATCCATCATCCAATCAATTTTGTCGATAACATCCTCAAGCTTAACCAAACGAAAACAACCATAGACCGGAGACTGATCCAATTCGAGCTGTAACACCTTTTTCTCACGTGAGCCTTTTAAGATTTTTGCAAGAAGCGTTCGCCCGCCTTGCGCAATAATATCATCTGCCGCCCGTAAAATCGTTCGTATTTCATATTCAGATAAATGATTTATTTTCTCGTTCATTACACGAACCCTCCCTAACATTTGCCGTTCCTTTTTCATATGTCCATCATTACATATTATAATAACGCTTTTGGGAGGGTTGTCCAACATGAAAAAACCGATTTGCATATCCGTTTATGTATTCGGTCATTATACACCATATATTCCTTACTACGTGTATAGCATTTTGAAAAGTTACCCAAATTATTTTGTGAAAATTTTCGTTATGGATCGTTTATCTACAAAAGAAAATGCTTGTATGGACATGATTAAAAAAAATCTTTCTACAAATTTCGAGATAAAAGAAAACTATTTTCCTTACGGTTCTTTTAAAGATGGTAAAAATGGAAAACCTTTGAGATTCCTTATTCCCGAGACTGAGTTTTCGGAATTCGAACATGTGTATATCGGCGATGTCGATTTTTTAATCGTAAAAGAAACTCCCTCTCTTTTAGAAGAACACGTAGAGCACTGTGAAAAAATCGGCCTTCCGTATAGCAACCAAATCCGTCCTAATTCGGAGCGGTTAACCGGCTTGCACTTTTTCAAAGCAGACGACTATTACAAGAAAATGAACCCGATAATTGACTACTATAGCCATCATTTGGATGAGGTATATTCTTTTATGAAACGGCACCGTACGGATGAGAAATTTCTTTATCATATCATTGAAAATGGAATTGGCTTCGGCAAGATCAATCAGTTTTCTTACAGACCGCATCATGGCTTTCATTTAGGAATTCTGAGAATGAATGGTTTCGACAACTATGTAAAGGATGGGCAAAACAATCCATTTCATCGCCTCCCTTCCTATCCGGTTTTAAAAAAGCAGTTATTGGAATTTTTTCATGATCCTTTATTTCAAAAAATTTCACGAACAAATCCAATAAAAGAAATTATTATGCTGAAGAAAAAGTTACAGAAATTCTAACCAAAACGTCCGGCAGAGGCTACGTGACCCCTGCACCGGACCGCTATGCTTGTGCATCCGTATAATAAGAAAGCCCGATGGCACCCTCGCCCGTATAAGTGCTGATGACGGGCGTTGTCGTTTGGATCTTGATATCCTTGATACTGCTTTTCGTTAGAAGGGCATCCTTTAATTTATGGGCAAGCGCAAGCGCATTGGCATGAGAAATGCTAACGCCCTTAATGGTCCGCTCCTCTGAATCAGTTTCAAAATTTTTCATGAGTGTATGAATCACTTGTGATTGTGTTCGCACTTTTGATACCGGTGAATAAACGCCATCTTCCAGTTTCGCGATCGGTTTTAATTTGAGAAGCGAGCCCAGAAAAGCTTTTCCTTTGCCAATCCGTCCACCCTTTACCAGGTTATCCAATGTTTCTAGAACGACATATAATCTGGAATTATGCTTAATGGTCTCCATTCGTTTTAAGATCTCACTCATTGAAGCCCCGGCATTTGCCATTTTTGCAGCTTCCATAACTTGAAAGCCCAGTGCGGACGAAATGTACGTTGAATCCACAACGGTAACATCGGCACTCACTTCCGTCGCTGCCATGCGGGCAGTGTTATACGTGCCGCTCAAACCTGAAGACATGAATATCGCCAATATTTGACTCCCGTCTTCGCCCATTTCCTCAAATCGCTGCATCAAATTCCCTATTGCCGGCTGCGATGTTTTCGGTAAGGTGTCGACATGAGACATCTTTTTTAAAAAATCGTCGGACGAAATATCCACCTGATCAATGTATGACTCATCATCAATTTGTATCGATAAAGGAACAACGTGAATGCAATATTTTTCTAAAATATCCTTGGGTAAATCTGTTGTTGAGTCTGTGACAATCTTAATTTTTTCCATATCTCCGCTCCAATCTCCATTTCTTTGACATTCTCTATGTCCCCTATTATATTAGCATTATTAGAAAAATCACCGGAGGAATCTCTGCATCTATGAAAAATATTTTTTTCCTTATATGCTTCTTGGCAGTATTGTCAACAATCTTTCTGTTTGACTTAGAGGAAAATCGCGAGCAACAAGCCATGGCGGAGGACGTTGTCTCCGCCGACGAAGAACTTCATCCATATGTAAAAAAACAAAAAGATGAATTAATCGAACGGGCAGAAGCCATCGGGATTAATGTCGTCATTACAGAAGGATACCGTTCCCATGAACGCCAGGATGACCTATACGCACAAGGCCGGGCGGAATCCGGCGACATCGTGACAAACGCGGAGGCGGGCGAGTCGTATCATAATTACGGTCTGGCCATCGACTTCGCGATTGAAAATGGCGACGGGGAAATCATCTGGGACATCGAATACGATGGTACCGAAAGCGGCGAACCCGATTGGCTGGAAGTCGCGGAAATCGGAGAAGAACTGGGATTTGAATGGGGCGGCCACTGGAATGATTATCCCCATTTGCAGATGGACTTCGGCCTATCTATTGAAGAACTCCAAGAAGCAGAACAACAACTGGAAAACGAATAACTTCCATCAGTTGGAAAGCGACGACCACTGGTGCAAAAAACCCGTTGTTGTCCCTCTAGCAGAAGGAAAACGACTCTCAATGGTACAACTAAGCCGATGTTGTCCCTCTAAGGATAGGAAAGCAACCTACTATGGTACAACAAAACCGACGTTGTCCCTTAAAATACCGTTAAATAGCGCAAGGCTGTCACCTTAAGGATGACAGCCTCACGTTTTATCCTTCAAAGGTTTGAATAGCAAGCGTTGCGTTATGCCCGCCAAATCCGAATGAATTATTCAAGGCAACATTGGCTTGGATTGGTTTCTTTTCGTTTGCCGCGTAGTCCAGATCACATTTCGGATCAGGATTATGCAAATTAATAGTCGGAGGCGCCGTTTGATCAACGAGCGACTTTACGGTAAAAATGGCTTCAACGGCGCCGGTTGATCCCAATAAATGCCCGGTCATGGATTTCGTCGAGCTAACGACAAGATCATAGGCATGATCGGAAAAAACATTTTTAATCGCGGTCGTTTCATATTCATCATTGTACGGGGTGCTCGTCCCGTGGGCATTGATGTAGCCAACGTCTGTTTTTTCTATCGCTCCATCGGAAAGCGCCTGCGCCATTGCTCTCGCCGCGCCTTCCCCATCCGGCGCGGGTGCTGTCATGTGATAAGCATCCCCGGTTGATCCATATCCGATCACTTCCGCGTAAATGTCGGCCCCCCGCGCTTCAGCAGATTCCAATGATTCCAAAATAAGAATACCGGCACCTTCGCCCATGACAAATCCATCCCGCTCCGTATCAAACGGACGTGAAGCGGTGGCGGGATCCTCGGACGTCGTTATGGCTTTCGCCGCGGAGAAGCCGGCGATCGCCATATTCGTAATCGGCGCTTCCGTTCCGCCGGTTATCATAGCGTCCGCGTCTCCTCGTTGAATGACTTTGAACGCATCGCCGATGGAATTCGTCCCCGATGCACAAGCCGTAACGCTGCAAGAGTTTATCCCTTTTGCGCCGGTCATGATGGATACTTGACCGGAAGCCATATCCGGAATCATCATTGGAACAAAAAATGGGCTTACCCGTCTGACGCCTTTTTCGGTGAATTGTTTGAATTGTTTTTCGTACGTTTCCATACCTCCGATCCCGGAGCCAATCCAGACGCCAACGCGATCCGCGTTGTCATCGGTAATTTTAAAATCGGCATCTTCGAGGGCCATGTAAGCGGAAGCGACGGCGTAATGGGTAAACCGGTCCATTTTCCTGGCCTCTTTTCGGTCCAAATAGTCTTCCGCTTCAAATCCTTTTATTTCACCCGCGACGTTAATCGGGAATTGTTCTGCATCCAACCTCGTTACCGGCCCGATGCCCGTCTCCCCTGCAAGCGCGTGCTTCCAAGCCTCATCCACATGGTTGCCGAGCGGATTCACCGTCCCCATGCCTGTAACTACGACACGTTTCATCTGCATTCTCTCCTTTTTTCAACTCGCGTATTTTGCGGATCGGACCTATCGCCCCCAGCGAAGAGCAAGACCGCCCCATACTAGACCGGAGCCGAATCCGACCATCACGACTAAATCTCCATCTTTTATTTTACCACGATTTAAGTCTTCAACAAGAGCGATAGGAATCGAAGATGCAGACGTATTTCCGTATTTTTGTACGGTAGTCGACATTTTTTCTTTCGGCAACTCCAATCGTTGGCGAGCTGCTTCCATGATACGGATATTTGCTTGGTGGGGAACGAGATAATCGACGTCATCTTTCGTAAGATTAGCCTTTTCAAGCAAATTCATACACGTATCGCCCATTTGGCGTACCGCGAACTTGAACACCTCACGTCCATTCATATAAAGCTTAGGATTTGCGATAATATGGGGGCCACCGCTTCCATCGGAGCCCAATTCAAAGGAGAGCAATCCTCGATCGTTGCTAACAGGACCGACTACTGCAGCCCCCGCACCGTCCCCAAAAAGAACAGCTGTATTGCGATCGGTAAAATCCGTTACTTTTGACAATTTTTCTGCGCCGACGACGAGAATCCGTTCATAAGCCCCGGTAGATATGAATTGGCTGGCTGTTACGACTCCGTATGCAAATCCGGCGCAAGCGGCCCCAATATCCATCGCCGCTGCCTTATGTGCTCCGAGTCGGTCTTGAATCATCGAGGATACGGAAGGAAAAGGATAATCGCCGGTCACGGACGCAACGATGATCAGATCCAGATCCTCGGCTTTTTCCTCGGCATGTTCAAGTGCACGAACAGCAGCAAAATAAGACATATCCGACGTCTCCACATCATCTTCCGCAAAAATTCTCCGTTCGATCCCCGTACGCGATTGAATCCATTCGTCACTCGTATCCAACGTCTCTTCGAAATCTTTATTCGTGACCTCTTTTCCTTCAATAAAACGTCCAATTCCATAAATGCCCGCTTGTCGCATACAAATTCCCCTCCTGTTTAAATGGCTTTTAAAAGAATATTGGTTCGTATTATGACCTAGTACTAATTATATCTTAGCTTATTTAAAAAATTTCCGCAACAAAAAACCGCGGCCTTTCCATCGAATGACCACGGTTTTTTCACTATTTTTTGTTATCGAAGGGTGTCCCCTGTAGACGATCCATAAGCTCCGTATGGCGGAACAGGTGAACCGCCCAATCCCGGTTGAGATCCGTAACCACCAGGCCCTCCATAGCCGGGACCAAGGATTGGTCCATAACTCGGTCCGTAACTCGGCCCAAATTGTGGTCCATAACTGACTTGAGGCGGACCGGCGAATCCACCGGGACCAGGCCCATAACCGCCGTATCCACCGCCGGCTAACCAAGGGCCAATCGCAAGACCGGCGACAAAAGGCAGAAAAAATCCAAAGCGTTCATCGCCTGTATGGGTAGCTGCCGGATAAGCGGCGTAACCATCCGTTCGGTAAGGATAAATGGTTCTCATCAATCTCTTCCTTTCCTGCATAGGCTACTGCATATTCTATGGCAGCCCTATAACGAATGTGCGACTTATCAACCATCTGCCCGTATTTTCATATACGTATATTCGGCGAGAAAGGCAAGGACGAGCGCCAAAATAACGATAGCCGTCTCAGCCAATGACGTAAAGGCCGATAGGAAAAAATAGCCGGTGATTGCAACGACAGTGAAGATAAATACACCAATAAGAAAATGCATCCGATCAACTCCCCAATGACACCGAAAATCGCATAAAACCATTATACCTTAAAAATAGATGAAGGGCACCATGGTGACTTTTTTAATGTTCCAAAAACAGTTTCGGTCGTCATGAAGCCGCCATGACGACCGAAAACTACTGCCCCCACCGATTTCAGGCGTCATGAACCTCTCATGACGACCGTAAACTCCGTCCTCCACCGATTTCGGGCGTCATGAGCCTTCCATGAAGGCCGTAAACTCCCTCCCTCAGCGATTTCAGGCGCCATGATGCCTCCATGGCGACCGAATACCCCCACTCACTCCGATTTCGGGCATCATGACCCGTCACCACACGAAAAAAATCCCTTTCGAGGGATGTTTTTCCGTTTAACGCACCACCGCTTGCAATATCGCTTTTTGCACGTGCAGACGGTTTTCTGCTTGATCGAAAACAACTGATTGCGGGCCGTCAATGACTTCCGCGCTTACTTCTTCACCGCGATGGGCGGGCAAGCAGTGCATGAAGATAGCTTCATCGTTTGCCTGCGCCATCATAGCCTTATCAACTTGATAAGGTTCCATTGCCCGGTTTCGGGTATCTTTTTCTTCTTCCGCACCCATGCTTACCCAGACGTCGGTGTAGACGATATCGGCATTTTTCACGGCTTCGTGCGGATCGATGACGTGCTCCACATTACTCCCTGTTTCCGCGGCAAAGGCTTTTGCCTTTTCCCAGACGCCCGGCGCGCCCTCGTATCCCACAGGCGTTGAGAGCGTGATGTCAACGCCGAGCTTAGCGGCAATGACCATCAACGAATGGGCGACGTTGTTGCCATCACCGACATAAACAACCTTCCGGCCTTTAAGGCTGCCCAGATGCTCTTGGATCGTCAACATATCGGCGAGCGCCTGGCAAGGGTGGTCATCATCGGTAAGGGCATTGATGACCGGGATATCGCTTTTTTCCGCGAGTGTTGCCACCATATCATGATCGTTGGCGCGAATCATGATTGCGTCCAGGTAACGGGAAAGGGCGCGTGCAGTATCCTCCACCGGTTCGCCTCGTCCGATTTGCAAGTCCGCACTGCTCAAAAACAACGCGTGGCCGCCCAGTTGCGTCATGCCGACCTCGAATGACACCCGCGTGCGCGTGGACGCATTTTCGAAAATCATCCCGAGAGAGCGCCCGTTCAACGTTTGATGCGGTAAGCCCTGTTTTTGTTTTTCTTTAAGTTGACGCGCGCTCTCTAAAAGCTTTTCAATGTCCTCGGATGCAAAATCCATCCAAGATAATACATCCCTTCCTTTTAGAGACTGCTCTGCCAACACCTCTTCTTTTTCCATTCTTGTCACGTCCTTTGTAAGTCTCGCTGCCTCCAAGTTTCAACGGCGCACACGTGGTGCGTTTTGTCACGGGCAGCGACCAATTCGTGCAACGTTCCCGGATCGGTAACGATCATTTTTCGCCCCCGTTCAGCTGCCAAACGCTCGTTTTTATTCTCCCGGCTACCGGCCGGAGGGATATTAATATAAAGAAGTCCGTCGTCGTCTTCGAGCCAGCGTTCAAACGAATAGGCCCCCTCTTCATAAACGGTAAAGCCCGCTTCTTCCAGCGCTTTCAACGCCGGTTTGCAAGCCTCCTGCTGATCCGTTGCAATGTGGCAATAAATGCTCCCCGTCTGTTGATAAATAGCCGGGATTTTATCATCTTTCCAAGCAAAGGCTTGACGCATCGCTTCTTCTTTTGTTTCGCCAATACTAAACAATTCGCCTGTCGATTTCATTTCCGCCCCCAATAGCGGGTCCAATCCCGGTAATTTTTCCGTTGAAAATACCGGTGCTTTAACGGCATAATAAGACGTTTCTAATGCCAAGCCTTTCTTTTCTCCGAACACTTCAGACCATTCTTTACCCAACAATAATTGTACGGCTTGACCGATCAAATTATTGCCACTCGCCTTTGCAAAAATCGGAACCGTCCGTGACGCCCGGGGGTTGATTTCAATGACATACAGCGTGTCATCCGACAAAACAAATTGGATATTGAAAAGACCGATAAAATCAATTTCGCGTGCGATTTTCTCCGCGTAAGAAACGATGCGCTCCTGATGAGCATCTGAAAGCTCATACGGCGGTGTAATCGCGATGGAATCGCCGGAATGAACCCCTGCTTTTTCAATGTGCTCGAAAATGCCCGGAATAAATACATTTTCCCCGTCTGTGACAACGTCAACTTCCAGTTCTTTTCCAGCAAAATAAGCATCGATGAGAATCGGATAGGCAATGGCTTCCCCATGCGTTTCAACATAGGCCCTTAGTTGCTTTTCCGAGGTGAAAACGGACATGCCCTGTCCCCCGATGACATAAGAGGGGCGCAACAATACGGGGTATCCGATTTCTCTCGCTTTTTTTATCGTGTCATTGGCATCGGCGCCGGTTTGGCCCGGAATATGGGGAATATCCGTTTTTTGCATCAGTTCATAAAAGCGCCCGCGATCTTCCAGTTGATCAATGACATCAAATGGCGCGCCGAACAATTGAAGATCGGCAGCTTCCAACGCTTCCGTGAGCGCAATACTCGTTTGCCCGCCAAGTTGCAACAAAACGCCTTCCACGTTTTCACGTTCAGCAACATGAATGACATCTTCTGCAGTCAACGGTTCAAAATACAGTTTGTCGGCCGTTTCGTAATCCGTGCTTACAGTTTCCGGATTATTGTTCATCATAATTGTCTCATAGCCGAGGGTTTTCAGCGCGTTAGCACCGTTGACCGAACAATAATCAAATTCAATGCCTTGGCCTATGCGGATAGGCCCCGCACCAACAATTAATACTTTCTGTTTGTCTCCGGCACCGGATGCTTCATCCATGCCTTGATACGTCGAATAATAATAAGGCGTCTCCGCTTCAAATTCTCCCGCACACGTGTCCACCATATTGTAGGCGGGGATGATTCCCTTTTGGAAACGAAAATGTCGCAAAGTTTCTTCACGGATCCCCCAACAAGCGGCAAGCCACCGGTCGCTGAACCCTTCTTTTTTCCACGACTTCAGCATGTCCGCATCTATGTCTGCAAAAGCGGTCGTTTCGGCTTTCTTTTCTGACGCAACCAACCGCTCAAAATGATCAAGAAAAAAACGATCGATCGCCGTGAGCGCTGCGAGTTTTTCCGTGCTATACCCGCGTCGCATCAATTCAAGCAAGTAGAAAAAGCGACGATCATCCGCGTTTGTCAATACTGCTTCCAGATCGGCGCTTGGCACCTTTTCCACGCCCGGCCAACGTAGACCATCCAACTTGATTTCCAATGAACGCACCGCTTTTTGGATTGCCCCTTGCATGTTTCGCTCAATGGCCATCACTTCGCCCGTGGCTTTCATCTGGGTGCCGAGGGTGCGGTCTGCATCCATGAATTTGTCAAACGGCCAGCGGGGAAATTTCACGATGACATAATCAAGGGCCGGTTCGAAACTCGCGTACGTATGCGCCGTCACCGGATTTTTCAATTCATGAAGGCCGTATCCGAGCCCGACTTTTGCCGCGAGACGGGCAATCGGGTAGCCGGTTGCCTTGGAAGCAAGCGCGGAAGAACGGCTAACGCGCGGGTTCACCTCGATTAAATAATACTGGTCACTGTACGGGTCAAGGGCAAATTGAATGTTGCATCCCCCTACAATGCCAAGGGCGCGGATCACCTTAACGGAAGCTGTTCGCAACATCTGGTAATCGCGATCGCTTAACGTCTGTGAAGGAGCGACAACAATGGAGTCGCCGGTATGGATGCCGACCGGATCAATATTTTCCATATTGCATACCGATATGCACGTGTCGTTGGCATCCCGCATGACTTCGTACTCGATTTCCTTGAATCCGGCGATGCTTTTTTCTACGAGGCATTGGTCAATGGGGCTCGCGTCCAGCCCGCCGGAAACGATGGCAACCAGTTCCGTTTGATTATCCGCAATTCCGCCACCCCCGCCTCCGAGCGTATATGCCGGACGCACGATCATCGGGTAACCGACGTCTGCGGCAAAATTGATGGCTTCATTTGCAGATGTGACGATCGTACTCTCCGGAACCGGTTCGTTTAATTCCTGCATTAAACTTCGGAAAGCTTCACGATCTTCGCCCTGTTGAATGGACGCCATCGGCGTGCCGAGCAGTTCCACTCCGCTTCGTTCCAACAGTCCGGATTCATAGGCGGAAAGCGCAAGATTGAGACCGGTTTGCCCACCCATCGTCGCGAGCAATCCATCCGGTTGTTCTTTTTCAAGGACATTCGTTAACGTTTCAAGCGTGAGCGGTTCAAAATAAACTTTATCCGCGCACGTTTCATCGGTCATGACCGTGGCCGGGTTGTTGTTAATGAGCACGACTTCGCATCCTTCTTCCCGAAGGGCTAAACACGCTTGCGTCCCGGCATAGTCAAACTCTGCCGCTTGCCCGATCACAATCGGCCCTGACCCGAGCACGAGGATTTTTCTTAAGTTTGTTTGCTTAGGCATGGACGCTCACTTCTTTCTCTTTGGCAATCATACGGAAAAACATTGAAAATAAGTGCTGGCTATCGCTCGGTCCCGGATGTGCTTCCGGATGGTATTGCACGGACCGGATCGGCAAGCGCCCGTGAGCCAAGCCTTCGATGGACTCGTCGTTCACGTTGACGTGTGTCACCTCGAGTTCGGTTCCTTTTAATGACGCGCGGTCAACCACGTAGCTGTGATTTTGGGCGGTCATATCGACCCGCCCCGTTCGCTTGTCGATGACAGGTTGATTGGCGCCGCGATGGCCGAAAACCAACTTCGCCGTATCCCCGCCGAAGGCAAGCGCGATCAGTTGATGCCCGAGACAAATCGCAAACGTAGGATACTGCATGATCGCCGCTTTAATGGTTGGAAGTTGTTCTTGTAATTGCTTCGGATTTCCGGGGCCATTGGATAAAAGTAACCCATCGGGTTCAAGTTCTTCAATGGTTGGAAGAGGGGTGTTGTATGGAACGACGGTTACTTTGGCGCCATAGGCACAAAGGGTATCAACCATCGCTTTTTTGTGGCCGAAATCAATAAGCACGATATGGGTATCTCCGGCTCCGAATGTTTCCATCGTTTGCGTAGACACCTCTTTGACAAGTGCCTGCTCCTCAATTGGCGTAACGTTCTCCCAAGTGACGGCATCGGGATCGGTCGTAATGACCGCCCCCATTGCGCCTGACGTGCGAATGCGTTTTACAAGCGCGCGGGTATCCACATCCGTCAAAATCGGGGCGCCGCCAGCGCGGGAAACGAGTGTTTCTTTTGATTGATAATGATACCCATCCGCTGAGCATTCCCCCATCACTAACGCGCGGGGCTGCCATTCCCCGCTTTGCTCTTGCTGCCCGTCACTGATCCCATAGTTACCGATGAGCGGGTAGGTGAAGACGACGATTTGCCCCCGGTAAGACGGGTCGGTCGCGACGTCCTGATAACCTGTCATACCTGTAAAAAATACTGCTTCTCCATGTACATCCCTTGCATTGGATGCGCCTAACAATTGTCCCGGAAAAACATCGCCGTTTTCCAATACCAAGTACCCTTTCATCGTAACCCTCTCCTTTATGCCTTCGTTTTCCCCGTTTCCTTGATTGCTTCTGTCACTATATCTAAACCCTGTGCCAATCGTTCTTCGCTTATCGTTAAAGGGGGAAGCAATCGAATCACTTTTTCTCCGGCCGGCAAGGCGACAACGCCTTTTTCCTGCATCTTTGTCAAGATAGGCGCCACCGGCTGCTCGCAAACAATGCCGATCATTAAACCGGCACCGCGAACCTCGGTGACAATATCGCTATCGTCGCATAGATTCCGCAAGGTGTGAAAAACACGCTTGCTTTTATTTTCAACCGCGTCAAGTAACCCAGGTGTATTCAATATCTCTAACGTCGCGTGAACGGCAGCCATCGCGAGGGGGTTGCCGCCCAGAGTCGTGCCGTGGCTTCCGGGACCGAAATAGGTTTGCAAATCTTCCCTGCCCATCATCGCTGCAACCGGAAAACCGTTTCCCAACCCTTTTGCAACGGTGACAATATCCGGGCGCAAACCATATTTCTGATAAGAAAACGGTTCACCGGTCCTTCCTATCCCCGTTTGCACTTCATCAATGATGAACAGTGCCCCGCGCGCGTTCGCCACTTCATTCACTTTGTCCAAAAACGCCTGCTCTCCGGGAACAACACCGCCCTCCCCTTGAATCGTTTCCACGATTACGGCCGCTGTGTCACTCGTGATCTCTTTTTCCGCTTGCTCGGGGTCATTATAAGGCACATACGTGAAACCGGCAGGAAGCGGCGCATAGCCTTCGTGTATTTTCGCTTGCCCGGTAGCGGCCATGCTTCCGTACGTCCGGCCATGGAACGATTGGGTGAACGAAACGATTTCTTCTCTCCCCGTCGCCTTCCTCGCCAGTTTGATCGCCGCTTCATTGGCTTCGGTCCCACTATTGGCGAAAAAGACCCGGTCTAACCCTGATACGTCCGCCAATAGGGTCGCAACTTGTTCTTGCTGATCATATTGAAAAAAATTCGACCCGTGCCAACCCCGATGCAGTTGTTTTTCAACGGCTTCGACGATCTCAGGGTGATTGTGCCCCATGTTCACCGTCCCGATTCCAGCCATGAAATCGATGAATTTCCGGCCATCGGTTGTGGTTATCTCGGACCCATGTGCCGAATCGAACGTTAAATCCCAACGTTTATAAGTAGGGAAGAGGTGCTTGCTCATTTTTTTCACCTTCCATTGATTTCACGATAGTTGTTCCGCCACTTCCTGCTTGATCGCTTTCACCGTCAATGATCGTCACCTTTTGGACAGAAGATCCTTCGAGCACTTGCAACGCTGCCTTCACTTTCGGGATCATCCCTCCGTACACCGTGCCGTCCGCGATCATTTTTTTAATATCGGCTTCGGTGGCATAGGGAAGAACCTCGCCGTTTTGTAAAATACCGGGCACATTCGTGACGAACATCACTTCTTCTGCCCCTAAGCTTTCCGCGTAATGGGCAGTTGCCGTATCCGCGTTCATATTCAACCGTGCTCCGTTTTCGCCGGCAACGAGCGGAGAAATCACGGGGGTAAGGCCGATGGACGTTACTTGCTGAATGAGCGCGGTGTCGATTTGCACGGCCTTGCCGACGAGTCCCAGTTTTTCTTCATCAAGGAGTTTCGCTTTAATCATTGGACCGTCACATCCGGATAAACCGATCGTTTTTAACCCGGCTTCTTGCAGTTTCGCACAAATCATTGGATTCACCTTGCCGTTAAAAACCATGTCCGCAACGTTCAATACGTCTTGTGTCGTTCGGCGCAAACCGTCGACAAAGGTCGATTCCACGTGCATCATCTCAAGCATTTCATTCACCGCGCGCCCGCCGCCATGAACGATAACCGGCGTCTTCCCTTGTTGGACCAAGCGGGCAATATGCGCGTAAAATTCATCGGAGAGAACGTCAACGGTTGCTCCGCCGCATTTGACAACGACAAATGGCTTCATGTCCGATACCCCGCGTTAATGCGGACGTAATCATACGTTAAATCGCATCCCCATGCCTTCCCGCTGCCATCGCCGATGTTTAGCTCGACGTCAATGAATACTTCATCTTGCTTGAGGTGTGCGGTGACCGCTTCTTCCGAAAAATTGACCGGTTCGCTTTGCGATAACGTCAAATGCGGTCCGATAGCAATATCAATGGTTTCCGGATTAATCGTTACGCCACTGTATCCAATCGCGCAAATGATTCTCCCCCAGTTGCCGTCCGTGCCGAACACCGCCGTTTTCAAAAGATCGGAACCAACGATTTGCTTGGCAATTTTGCCCGCATCTTCATCCGTTGGCGCCCCTTTGACATTCACTTCCACGAGCTTTGTCGCTCCTTCGCCGTCACGTGCGATTTGTTTGGATTGCTCTTCAGCGACACATTGGAGTGCCTGGATAAAGGGCTGCCAATCCGGATGTTCGGGATGCAAAGGCTCGTTTCCGGCCTTCCCGCTCGCGAGGGTCAGCACCATATCGTTGGTTGACGTGTCACCATCGATGGTAATGCGGTTATAGGTGCGGTCGGTGATTTCCGATAACGCTTGTTGCAAATGCTCCGGCGCGATTGCCGCATCGGTCGTCACAAAACTAAGCATCGTCGCCATATTCGGGTGAATCATACCGGATCCTTTGGCCACAGCGCCGATATGAACCGTTTTTCCATTAATTTCAGTCGCATAACATGTTTCTTTCGTACACGTATCGGTCGTTAAAATCGATTCGGCAAACGCGTTGGCGCTTGCAGGATTTGCTTCCGGATGCAATGCCTCGATCCCGGGAAGGATTTTTTCCATTTGCAAACGTTCCCCGATCGTACCCGTCGAGGCGATCGCAACGTCTAAAGGTTCCAATCCAAATGCTTGTGCCGTTCTATCTCGCATTTCATAGGCATCGGCGACACCGACTTTACCCATAACAGCATTCGCCTGCCCGCTATTTACGACTACCGCGCGCAGTGTTCCCTCCTCGGCAATGCTCTCTCTCGTTACGTCAAGCGGCGCCGCCTGAATTTGGTTCAACGTGTACACAGCTGCCGCCGACGCGGGCACATCGCAAACGATCGCGCCTAAATCTTTTCGTTTTCGTTTCACTTTCGTATGCAATCCTGTCGCTTTAAAACCAAGCGGCGTATGCACGCTTCCGTCCGTTATTTTATGCATTTGACCGCATGATGCCGTGCTGCTCGCCATGCGCTTCCCCTCCTGTTATGGATAAATTGGAAATGACTCCAATCCTTCCGTTTTTTTAAAAGCCTTCATGAGATTTACATTTTGTATCGCTTGCCCAGCCGCTCCCTTGACAAGATTATCGATGACCGAAACAATCGTGAGGCGGTTCGTACGAGCATCATAATCCAGAAAAATATCGCAGTAGTTGCTGCCGTACACTTCTTTCGTCGCCGGAAAACCATTTTCCCGAACACGAACGAATGGGTGCGCCTCGTATGCAGCTTTGTATACATCAAGCCATGCTTTTGCGCTCGAATCTGACGTGCATGTTGCATACATCGTTGCCATAATCCCCCGGCTCATCGGCACGAGGTGAGGGGTAAATGTCACCGCACCTGCGTCTTCGTTCCATTCGAAGAGTTGTTGCTCAATCTCAGGTGTATGCTTGTGTTCATTCACTTTGTATATTTTCATAGATTCATTCAATTCGCTGAAATGCGTCATCGGCGATGGGTTTTTCCCGGCACCGGTCGTACCTGTTTTTGCATCAATGATCACCGATGTCATGTCAATGCCGTTATTTTTTACAGCCGGCGCGAGTCCGAGAAGGATCGCCGTTGGGTAGCACCCGGGGTTGGCAACAATCTTCGCCTTCTTAATCGTTTCTTCATTCCATTCCGATAAGCCGTATACCGCTTGCCCGGTAATCGTTGCATCAGCTGCTTCCCGCCCGTACCAAGCTTCGTATACACTCGGTTCTTTTATGCGAAAATCACCGGAAAGATCAACGATGGACGCTGTCCCTTTAAGCAGATCGCCGGCTAGTGTCGCTGCCACCCCCGGAGGCGCGGATAAAAATACGACATCGTATTCGTTTGCCAACTTTTCGGTGTCTAGCGGTTGTAAAATACCTTTATACACATCTTGAAGATGGGGATAGGTTTCAGTTAAAGGCGCCTCCGCCTGTGTGGAAGAGAACACCGAAATCTCCGTGACATGCCGGTGCTGCCGCAGTAACCTGATTAATTCAATGCCTCCGTATCCTGTTGCCCCGACAATTGCCACTTTCATAATGTTGCACCTCACTTAATATTTATGCATTATCTTGCATTCATTGTAACGGTGAATAAACATAAATTCAAGTGTATTTTTATAATTTTTATGTCATAAGAAAACTTGGCTGGTCGCCAAGCATTTATGGCGAAAGCCCTTAGCCCAACTTATGTAGGTATGTAAGTTGATTTATACTTTCTTGCCTACTAAAAAAATCCCAACCCACACGGAAAGTAGGCTGAGATTTTCACATTCATTGTTTGGAAGTCTGCGCCCGAACGTAGACGTCCCCTTTCATAATCAGTCGCGCCGTTCTGTTTAATCCGACAGAGGAAATATCTTCTCCGTCATCCGTTAAGGAGACCATCACCTCTGCAATACCGTCGGGATGGCCAATACGCACGACCCCGCTTTGTTTCCTGCTTGCAAGTCGATTGGGAATCGTACCCGGAAGGAATGTTGACGCGGCAAGATTATACAGGCCACTCCCGGCAAACGTTCGGTGCACCTTGCCCATCGATATCATTTTAGCCGTGATGTCAATATCTTCCTCATTGATTGTCGTCCCCGATGTCGTTGTATAAGTCTGAGGAGGGGCAACGAGTGTAACTTTCGGAATAGCAGGCGCTCTCCGCGCATTTTCGATCGTCTTCTCCATGCCGGAGGCAACCGCTGCTTCGGTCCGAGTGGTCTCGAGGGCAGCCAACAAATCTTCGTTGCCGCTAATCCGGGCATTGGTTTCCGTCCCTTCCAGGTGAAAAGCACTTGCTTCAAGGTGGACGAAGGGATTAACGAGGTCGACGAAGGAATAAGCCCGGTCATTCTCGCTGTGCACACTTCCTAGCGGCAACGTTTTGCCGGTCTTCCCACCTCCGGGATCGAGAATATGGACGTCATATTTTGCTCCCGGCCTCACGGTTCCGGGCATTTGATAGCTGCCTTGAACCTTGGCTGTGCCGTTTTCCACCGGCACATGAACAGTAATCATCTTTCCGATATTTGTATTAAATGCTCGAACCGTTCTATCATTTAAAGGCTCCACGAGCTGTTCATCGACGGCAAACGAGCCAACGGCAGCCATTAAGTTCCCGCACGTCCCCTTATTATCAACGATTTCTTGCCCAATTCCAATTTGGTAAAACGTGTAGTTTACATCCGCGCCTTTTCGTTCAGAAGGCGAGATCACGACCACCTTGCTCGTATGGCTGGTCCCACTGCCCAACCCATCGATTTGCGAAGGATTATAGGCATCAATCGCTTCCAGAAAAACACGGTGTTTTTCCTGTCGATTCGCAGGCAAGTCTTTCTCGTGAAAAAACAGGCCACGGCTCGTTCCTCCGCGATAGACACTGCAAGGAATGGCATATTGTGCCATCAGTTGCCCCCTCTCTCACTCATTTTATATCCGGAACTATTGGCGATTTAACATTCCTACAATCTATAACAGGCGTAACCTCCGAAAATAGATCGATAGACGCTTTCTATCGATCTAAAATCGCTACAGGCACCGAAAACAGAACGTTGGGTAGCATCGTCGTTAAAAGATTTTCCGAAACACGCCACTAGTGCAGCCTGTCGGAAATAAGCGATCACATCGACGACCGGAAGCTCGGATTGGAGCTTCAAACTGGGGTTAGTGGTCGATTGGATTAAACTGCCGCAGCCCGAGTTAAGGTATCAAAGGCTATCGTCAATGACCGAATGGTTTCTTGCGAAGCAGGCTCCCCGGTCTCCATGAAACAGTTCATGGCGACCGAACACGAAAGCCAATCGCTCGTTCGGTCGCCATGAGGCAACCATGCCGACCGAATTCTTTCAATACAAGCCTTTTCGGTCACCATGAAGCGGCTATGACGCCCGAACGCTTTCGATTCAGGCCATTACGGTCGTCATAAAACGGTTATGGCGACCGAACACGAGAACCGACCGCTTTTTCGGTCGCCATGAAGCGGTAAATTGTCCGTTAGGGAGTCAGAAGCGTTGCCGCCCGAATTTCTTCCAACTGTCCCCGTGATCGGGTAATTCAGCCACCTTGCACTAGCTATATAGTAAATATACCCATGAGGTAAGCGATCGCAAGCATAACGATACTGAAGCCCCATATCCAGAAAAAGGAATACTTAATGTGCTGTCCCATATTGGCGCCGGCAAGGCCTATGGCAAGCCATACAGCAGGTGCAAACGGGCTGACGAACGTACCGATAACATTCCCGATCAAGAGCGCGTAAGCAGTTGAAGCAGATGACACTCCGAATTCGGCAGCGGTCGATTCCACGATCGGCATTATCGCGAAATAGTAAGCATCCGTACTCGTTAGCAGATCCATCGGTACACCAAGCACGCCAACGATGACATGTAAAAAAGGACCGACAGCGGCAGGGAGAATGCTAACCATAGCCAGTGCAATGGAATCCAACATCCCTGATTCATTCATGACCCCGAGAAAGACACCGGCAGCGAGAATGACCGCGGCCATCATCAAGGCAGCAGGCGCATGCGCACGCACGCGTCCCATTTGATCACTAACGTTTGGATAGTTAATCGGTAAAGCAACGGCGACACCAAGCATAAAAGCAAATTCAGGAGGGACGATATCAAAAAGCATAAGACTCACGACTGCAATAGTCAGCCCGAAGTTTACCCAAATCATCGCCGGATGTCTGACCGGCTTTTCCTCAGCTGCTGCCGCTTCCTCTGCCTTCCTTCTGGAAAAGTCATCAGCAATCGATTGAATATCGACACGGTCATTACCCTCAATTTCCCCGTTTTCCACTCGCTTGTTAATCCGCTTCTTTTCCCGTATGCCCAATAAAGCGGCTAATCCAATGGCAAAAATTAAACCAACGATTTGCAAAGGAATCAATGGATACCACAATTCAATAAGATCGACGTCAAGAACAGAGGCCGTTCGTGCCATAGGCCCTCCCCAAGGCACCATATTCATGATCGCTGCACTAAACGAGACGATAAGCAACAATAAGTACTTGCTCATGTTGAGCTCTTTATATAAAGGAAGAAGTGCCGGGATCGTCAATAGAAACGTCGTGGCACCGGCCCCGTCAAGATGTGCAAATGTGCTGACCACGGCTGTCCCCATCGCTACGATGACGACGTTCCCTTTCGTGAGGAGAATCATTCCCCGTACAAGTGGGTTAAATAACCCACTATCCTGCATAATGCCAAAGAAAATAATGGCGAAGATGAACATGATCACAACGTCCATTACCTGATCGGCGCCGGAGGCAAAGAATTCTCGCAACTCCTCAAATCCGAATCCGAGAATTAATGCACCGAGAACCGGAATAAGCGTCATTCCCACAATCGGGCTGACCTTCCCCCAAATAAGCAAGCCTACAATCGTGAAAATAATCACTAAACCAACGATAGTCAGCGCCACTGAAAAATCTTGTTCCATTTCTCATTCATCCTCCCATATTCCGAAAGCGGATACAACACCTATTGAAAAATACGATTATCGAATTTTTTTGATGCTTTTACTATCAATACGTGCAATCTAGCATATGTCTACACATTATAGAAATATTATCTCCATAAGCAGCATAACGTTTATTATGTTGATTTTGTTTATTTTGTTCATGGGATTCATTGTTGTTACATCACTATGCTAAATAGAATATACAACAAAAACTCTTAGGATTCTTTATCCCAAGAGTTTAATTTTTATAGTTGTTATTCAGCCACAGTCCTTATCATTCGGAGTATTCGACGATTCGCTCCGGATGCTTAGCTTCGCCTGCTTTCAACAATTTGAACAGCGTTTCCAGATCCCCGGCTTCTTCCATCAGTTCTTCCCTGGCTTTTCGTACCTCTTCCACAATCGGATCTTTCCATTCTTCCATTTACTCATCCCTCCCCATCAGTTCATCCGGCGTAACAATAGTTGGTAAAAACAACCGATGCTCAATATTATATTCGTTTAACCGTTTAATGACGGAACCGTGCGCCAAATGCTTACAATTCCACGTTAACATAAAATCCATTTTGTGCTTGACACAACATGCCAGATGGAGAGCATCCAAAGCAGCTTTCGGTGGAATCGACAGTACAGTAAGATATTGTTCGGCCAGCGTCGTTATTTCTCGGGAAATCGGCAATACAGGCAATCCTGAAAGATACGCCATTCTACGCTCGGAAGCAGAGAAGTCACCCTTTAATACTTCCTGGATGACAGCTTCCGAAATGAACAGATCGTACCTATCCTTATATTCCTGCCACCACTCATGCGTAAGTTGTTGATGACCGGCTACAACGATATCCCTGCTTGCGCGCGCGGCCAAATAACTTGGTATTGTTGTTTCAATGTATATCGTTTCTTTTATAATACTAGTCATCCAACCACCTCCATCTTATTTGCATTGTAACACAGGATGAAACCTAATAATCCTACGCTAACTATCTATAAAGTGGTGTTTCGCACTTTTCATGAAAAAACATACCGGCGCTCCGGTCTTCCTACATCGCCATATTTTAGCTCGGTTTTCACCACGTTGATCGATACCAAATACTCGAGGTAGCGTCTGGCTGTTGAGCGGCTTACCCCTATTTTCTCACCCAGGCTAGAAGCGGTTATGCCCTGATCTTTCGTTTTCGTTAATATATCTTCGATAGTATTTAAGGTGATTTCATCGATCCCTTTCGGCAGCTCTTGGTTGGCAGACCCTGACGCCTGCTTGGCATCGGCTGATCCGATCAAACGGTCGATCTCTGCTTGATCCATCTCTTCCTTTTCGGTGAGCAACCTTCGCTTTCGGTCATATCGTTCAAGTGTCCATGCAAATCGTTCAAACTCGATTGGTTTTACAATGTAATCAAAAGCTCCGCCCCGTATTGATTCCTCGATGATGGACACTTCTTTGGCAGCGGTCATCATAATCACGTCCACTTCGTGATAGTGATTGCGGATCGTCCATAATAGGTCCAGCCCTTCAACATCGGGAATGTACACATCGAGCAAGATGAGGTCGGGTAACGTTTGACTTTTGTTTAATTGCTCTATCGTCTCTTCGCCGGTTTTCGCCATGCCAACAACCGTAAATTTTTCCATTTTATTTATAAATTGGCGGTTGATTTCGGCTACCCTGAAATCATCTTCCACGATGAGCACCTTATAAATAGCTGACATTTTACTCCCACCTTATCTGTTTGGGTACGGTGACGACAAAGCATGCCCCTCCAAGTTCTCCATCTTCAAGCAAAACCGTGCCGCCTATATCTGACATCATCTGACTACTCAAAGCGAGTCCAATGCCTCTATGCGACCCTTCTTTTGTTGAAAAACCTTGCTTGAAAATTTGATCCCCCAATTCCGGCGGGATGCCCGGACCTGAATCTTCAATTTCAAACACGAGGTCGTTGCCCAAATCCGTAAAAAAGATGCTTACGTGCCGTTTTGACTCCGGTTCTTTTTTTACCGCTTCCAATGCATTTTCCAGCAAATTGCCCAAGACCGTTAAAAGCGTGTCTTTCTTCTTTTTTGATAAATGATACGTTAACTTACTTTCCGGATGGATGGTCATGTCAATGCCCAGTTCATTCGCCTGATTCAGTTTGCCGAGCAACACAGCACTAATCATCGGATCAGGCACTTTTTGAGTCAGGAATTGGATCCACGCTTGTTGTGTATCGGTTTCTTCCTGGATTAACTCAATCGCTTCGTCTTTTTGATCGAGCTGCAAAAGGCCCGAAATCGTGTACAATTTATTTGAGAACTCATGCGTTTGCGCCCGAAGCGCTTCGGTATATTGTTTGATTCTCCTCAATTCCTGTGTTAATTGTTCAATTTCCGTCTTGTCGCGAAAAGAAGACACTGCTCCAATGAGCTTATTGTCATAAAAAATCGGAACGCGGTTAACATATACGCTATGGTTGCCGATCAACATTTCTTGATCGTACTGACTTTCCCTGCTTTCGAGCACTTCCGGCATCTTCGTATTCGGAAGAATGTCTCGTATGTCTTTTCCAATATACGTGTCTGTCTGTTTTTTGTTTGACAAAAACAGGCGTTGCGCCGTTTGATTCATTAACATGATCAGCCCATCCCGATTGACGGCGATGATGCCTTCATGGGTAGATTGGAGAATGCTTTCTTTTTGCAAAAACAAATGGGAAATTTCTTCAGGTTCCAAGTCAAACAGCTTTTTTTTAATATAATGGGCGATCATAACAGCTCCCAAAATCCCCACGCTAACGGTCAGCAATAAAACATACCATAATTCCTGCGTGTAATTTGCAATAATCCCTTGAATGTCGTCCACCAAAAACCCGACGGAAACCACGCCGATAATCTCTCCGTCATCGGAAAAAACCGGGACTTTCCCGCGCATGGACGTCCCCAGGGAACCAACGGCTCGAGATACGTAGGACTCGCCGTGAATTAACGCGCGCTCATTATCTTCACCGACCATTGTTTCCCCGATGCGCTCCGGCAAAGGGTGAGCATAACGAACCTCATCCGTGTTCCCAACAACGATGAATTCAGCCCCCGTCTCTTCTCTGATCGGCTCCACAATCGTTTGAATTGTCGAAGCGGGATCTTCCTCGGCAAATGCTTCTCGCAGTTCCGGTATGTTTGCTACGCTTTGCGCTACATTTAATACACGCTCTCCCATTTGGTCTTCCAGAGAGTCGGTAAAAAAATAATGGATAAAAACCCCTACGATTGCAAACATCCCAACAATCAATGCGCAAATAAGCAATATCATTTTTATTTTTAAGTTTATTGTAACCTTTAGTTTGCCAAGATGCTTGTCCATGTCGATGGCGGACTCCTTGTACACTCGACTTCCTAAGACGAATTATACATTGTAGACATCCGAAATGATAACCCTTCGATTTCTGGTATAATAAAAATAAAGGCTAAAGGAGATTGATACACATCGCCATGCCAAATCCTGTTAACCGTTACACATATCATGATTATTTACAATGGGATGATGGTGAACGTTGGGGGCTGATCCACGGGGTGCCATATAACATGTCACCGGCACCTTCAAGAATTCATCAAAAAGTGCTCGGGGAGATATTCGGAGAATTCAGGGACTATTTAAAAGACAAATCCTGCGAGGTCTATTTGGTCCCCTTTGACGTACGACTCCCTTCGCAGGATCAGGCAGACGACACCGACAACGTCGTGCAACCGGACATTTCCATTATTTGCGATCCCGACAAATTGGACCACAAAGGCTGTAACGGCAACCCGGATTTAATTGTGGAAGTGTTGTCTCCGTCAACGGCAAAACACGACCGGCTCCGCAAATTTGAGTTGTATGAAGAAAATGGGGTACAGGAATATTGGATCGTGGATATAAGCAATCAAACCGTCGAGGTGCTTTCGTTAAATCATGGGCAATACGAAAGGGATAACGTGTATGGAAATGAGGATGAGATTACCTCGCATTTGTTTGATTCTTTTTCGCTGGATTTAGGGGCGGTGTTTGAGTAAAAAGTGATACCCACATTCAGGGTATCACTTTTCCTCTATATCAGCCTGGTACATCGCCTGAATATCCTCGGCAATCGGCTCTGTATCCGTATCCATGCCGTCATATTGACGAATGACTTGCCCATTCGGATCGACCAAATAAAACTGGGTGGAATGAATGATATCGTTCCCTTCCGGATCCATTTCAACGACGCTCGCGAATGTATCTTGCGCGATCGTTTCAATATCTTCTTGTTCATATCCGGTGAGGAAATGCCAACCGGCAAAATCGGCGTTGTAATTTTCCCCATACGACCGTAATGTTTCCGGGTCATCAAATTCCGGATCGACGGTAAAGGACACGAGTGTCGTATCGAGGCCTTCGTCTTCAAGGTCCGCCTGCAAGCTTGACATATTTGGGCTCATTACATTGCAAACGGACGGACAGCGGCTAAATACCATATTGGCAACCCAGTAGTCTCCTTCCAAATCTTCATTGGTTACCGTTTCTTCATCCTGATTCGTAAAGGAGAAATCATCCACGTACAACTCCGATTCCGATAGATCGGTGCCGTTCTCTGCTCCCGTCTCGTAGAGCCAAGCGCAGCCGCTGCAAAACAATAGCAGCGCTCCAAAAGCAACTGCTGTTTTCTTTATCATTTGGACTCTCTTCCTCCTAACGGTCGCCCATTTTCACATGTTCGGGAATGTCACTAATGGTCGGCTCTCCGCTGTCTTGATGACTATCCCTCTGTAGCCATTGTTTAAACGACATGCCGATCGCGGTTCCGTATACGATTTCCTGGACGACTTTCATTAAAATCCCGGCGAGCTGTTGGTCACTGTACGCACTGAGATTCCCCAAGAAGCCAATGCCGCCAAACATTGATGAAGAAACACCGGCGTTTGCAGGCAAACAATAAGCCATGACACTTGCCCAATATTGCATATCCGTGTACGTATCATAGAGAGGATAACCTGAAAAAATAATAAGGGCACACGCGGGTGTAATCAATATGCCGTTTCCGAAAATATAAAAAATCCGCTTAAAATCATGAAGGTATTGTTCTTTCGGCAACGGGGCGATCATATGCCACCACATCATCCAAGCGGCAATGAACATCGCGATTTCATACACGCTGTGAACGCCCGGGCGTAACATTAAAAAATCAAAAACGACGGGAATATGGTAAAAAGAAAAAAGTGCATTGAACGTGAACAACCCGGCAATCGGATGAAACATTACGTTTCTAACCACTCGGGCATAGTTTCCAAACCCCTCGAAAGCCGCGCTCAAAAACCATTTCGGCAACGCGATGATCATGAGCGGCACAGCAAAGAAATAGGCGGACACCATTTGAAACATATGGATCGTGATCGTCATATGGCCTGTACTATATAAAGGACTCCCCCACCCCATGTAAAGGCATAAAAGGGCTAGCCCAAACAAAACGTCATGTTTCAGCCGCGGTTTTTCGCTACCTTCAAACCGAACGTACCACTTTCGTGTCAAAAGGATGTAAAGGATTGCCACAACTGCTAAAACGACGATTAGTTCAGGCGTCCATAACGCTCGAAAAGTCAATTGGTCGAATAGCTCACCCATCCGAAGACCTCCTAAGTATCGTTCCGATTATATGTTATCACAGATAAGGGGGTAGATGTCTGAACAAGATGTTACAGATTCCGAGACCCCTCTCGCAATTCCCATCCTACCACACGCTATTATTTCCATATACATTGACTGCATTCAAAGTTATAATAAAGGCGACTGCCAAAATTGCTATGTCTGTTATCAGGAGGTCTTTTTAAATATGGAAGTATACGAATTAACGAAGGAACATACCGACGAGCATATTCATAAAACCGCAGATCTCCTTATGGGGCAAATGGAATCCATCGGCGGACCCAATGCTTATGAAAATATGGTTACCGTTATCGGCGCGTCCATGGATGAAAACTCTCATGCGTACACGTTTGTTGCCCAAGACGACGATAGAATTCTAGGAGCTGCGTTTCTTAATGTGCAAAAAAGCTTAATGAAAGGCGGCAATTTTATCTGGTTGAATGACCTGTATGTAAATGTCAAGCACCGAAATCAAGGGATAGCTAAAAAATTGCTTTTATATGTCGTTCATTGGGCCGAACAACATGACATGAAAGGCATTGAATTGGAGACAGGGGTCAACAACCAGGCAACAAAAGCACTATACAATTCCCTCGGTTTTTATGACGTCGTTTCGAAAAGGTACGGATTTCAATTTTGACATAACAAAAAGGCTTCCCGACATGGAAAGCCTTTTTTAGATAGCTGCTAACAAAAAGAATCTCTCGGTTTCGGTACCGATAATCCGAATAACGGCCGCAGAAAAAGAGCCAAAAATGTTCCCGCGAGTGCCATGATGCCCCAAATATAGCCATGGGCACTAAAAGAAGCAATGCCGCTAAAGTAAGCGCCGATATTGCAACCAAAAGCAAGACGCGCCCCGTAGCCCATCAATAGCCCGCCAATAACGGAAGCGACGGCATTTTTCAGCCTAATTTGCGTGAAACGAAACAGCCCTCCGGCGGCTGAGGCAAGAAAAGCTCCAAGGATAACACCGAAATTCAACACCGTCGTTGTATCCGCGAAGATGGAGGCGTTGAGCGCTGCTTCATCACCTTGCCAAAACCCCCAGCTAGCCACGTCAAAACCAATCGCGTCCGCTGCTTTCGATCCCCAAAGTGTTAACGCGTACGTGACACCCCACGGAGTCTCCCTTGTCATTAACGTTACTGCGTTGAGAACCGCCAGAACAATCGCGGCGGCAAACAACGGCCAAGACCCGCGGATGATTCTTTTCCACCCGGCAGCAGAAGGTTTCGGCGCTTCTTTCGGCGGGTTCTTTTTCTTTTCAATGACTTTCGTTAGCCAAGCAATCCCGCCAAAGATCGCCAATGAAACGAGAAGCGCGCCGCCATACCCGAGACCCGTGGAAGTGGCTAACGAGAACGGTTCCGCTGCCGGCATATCTTCCATCCAAAAATCAAAATGCGCGGCACCAATTGTGGAACCGATGATGAAAAAGATCAACGTGATAAACATAACCGAACGGCCGCCGCCAATAGCGTAAAGTGTTCCCGACGCACAACCGCCCCCAAGTTGCATGCCGATCCCGAATATAAACGCGCCGACGATCAGGCTCACGCCGACCGGAGAAATGTTCCCTGCCGCTTCCCCGCCAAAAAACGTATAGCCGGTGGCAAGTATGGGCGCAAACAATAGACAAGCCACCGCGAGCATCAACATATGCGCGCGTAACGATTGGCCATTTCCAACAGAAGCCAAACGTCTAAACGCGGACGTAAAGCCAAACCGAGCGTGGAAAAGTGTATATCCCAAACCTACTCCAATGATTAAGAGCAAAGGCTGAACGATGTTCTGGGTAACAAGAAGAAAAATAGCTAATGCCAACGTCACAACAAGCGCGCCTATCACCAATTTATTTTGCGGCGGATTAAGCGCCGGCGATGGTTCTTTTTTAACGACCGACTGTTGTTCATTAATCGGCTGAGCATAAGTCGACATTTACTAAACCTCTTTTTCTTATTAATTTAATCAGGATTTATGATATGAGGTTTCTTCATAAATGTCAACCCGTAAAAATAGATAGGATCGGATTGGGTGTAGATGGCGGCTAAATCTTTGGATAAATAATGCATCGGGTACTTTTTCATGGAAAGTATTCGAAAAAGGTACCCTATCGGAATTAAATATTGCTGACGAAAAAGTTTTACCCTCAGAGCAAACAACGAGGATTGAGCGTCATAAAATGCAGGAAGCGAGGACGATAAACGTGAGGTCGCTGTCCCTCAAATAGGAGGAAAGATGCCACGAGAGAGACAACACCTCAAAATGAAAATGGGGCAGCGCGCCCCCCAAAAACGGGCAGATTTCCAGTAAGCTGTACGTTGGCTTGCGCGGCTCGACTTTTTCCTACGTCTCTCCCATGCCGTCCGGTAAATATCCTTTACATATCAACCGTAAACGAGTCGGATGGTTTTGTCGGCACATCCTTACCATCAATACGAGCCACTGTTATGTGAACCTCTCCCCCGTAGCTGCCCCCACCTGTGACATACATCGAAGGGATCTCTTCATTGTATGTTGTTTCCTCACCCGGTTCCAATGTCACGGTTCCGACAACTTGATTGTACATCATTTCTTGAGATGATCGATATACGAGCTGTTTCGGCATCCCCATTTCAAACAACCGCACTTCGATCCGTTGACTCGTATTAAACCAAAGTTCCACCTCTTCATCCCCGTCATTGCCAACAGTTGCCTCGACGATGATCCTTCCATGCTTCCCGTGGGCGGTCGCCTGTATATAGAGACCATCTTCCGTCATTTCCCTTTCCCCTCCGTTTAGCCATCTTTTCGAAACGATCCGACAATATCGGATGTCGGAACAATATTTGTGAACGCATCGGGATCCGTTGCTTCCGTCACTTGCCGCAAAACATAGAGTTCATAACGGGTAATTGTGATCATCAATACTTCTTTTTCAGACTCATCATATCCACCTTTGGCCGGCATGCGTGTAATCCCTCGCGTTACATGCGCGTGGATTGCTTCCCTCAACTCATCCGCTCTTTTCGTGACGATAAAGGCTGTGCATTTGACATGTCTCGTATGTACCATATCGATGATTCTTGACGTTGCATAGATGGAGACGAGCGTAAACAATGCCTGTTCCCAATCGTAGGCAAAACCAGCAGCAAAAACAATCAATGCATTTAAACTAAAAAAATAAACACCGAGCGGGCGGTCGCTCATTCTGGCCAGCACGAGTGCGATAATGTCTAAACCGCCTGCCGAAGCTCCGTACCTTAACGGCAAAGACACACCGATAGCGGTAATAATGCCTCCGAAAACAGCATTAAGCATAATATCGCCGGCAAGCGCCTGGAAAGGAACGACTTCCAAGAAAAACGTCGTCAATGCCACATGTAAAAAACTATAAAACGTAAATAAGCGCCCGACTTTTTTCCAGCCGAGAATCGCTACGGGAATATTCAACACAAAAAGCAAGACACCTGTCGAAAGAGGAAGAAAAGCGGAAAGAAACTGGGCAACACCGGTTAATCCGCTCGCGAATATATTGGCCGTTTCCAAGAAAAAATTAAGGCCAATGGCTACAGCGAAGGCACCAAAGATAATAATCCCGATTTTCTGTAATTCCATCCATAGTGTTGTCTGTCTTGTTATCACGCTCGGACACCTCTTGCAAGGTTATTCGGCTCCATAGCAAATAAGCAAGGGAAACAACCCTTGCTTATCACTGTGTATCCATACCTTAATGATGGCGTTGCTCTATATTGTTGTCAAGTGACGTCGAAGTTTCTCCGTATTCCTGATTATAATAATCCACAGCATACGTAGAACCTTCCGCAACCATCTCGTTATCCCCTATATCCATCGGATCCGGATGACCGATCCGTTGTTCCAACGGAATATCTTCCCCTTCTTGGCCGGTCAATTTCGCCAACTGTTTCTTTGTCGTTCCGATTAGTTTTGCACGTTGATCGGGATTTTTCATTAAATAACCCGCGCCCGCGGTTGCAGCGGCTGCCACACCTAATATTACCTTTCCTTTCGCCATTATCATGCGCCCCTTTCTAATTCTTTTGTATAACTAATATTTCCCTGCCGGAAAAAAATTAAACGTTAACATCCATATGACTTTGAGATATGCTTCCCGCGGGTATTCACATATTTCCCGTGGGTATCGCGATATTTCCCGTGGGTATTCTCATATTCCCCGTGGGTATTCGTAATTTTTAAGTGGAAAAAAACGTCCACAGTTCATAGCGAACGTTTTTCTATCCGATAAAACAAACCGTACGCTCCCGAGGGAGCGTACGGTACGGTTCGCTTTCTAATATAGATCCGACGTCTGCTGCACCCGCTTTTCTTCGCCGGTTTTCTTTTCGCCCTCCCAAGAGAGCATACCGCCTTCAAAATTAATCGCGCGTTCCAGCCCTTGTTCATTAGCATATCGCGCTACTTTCTGGCTCCGTCCGCCACTGCGGCAAATGAACACATGGGTTTTATCTTTGTCCATCTGGTCAATGTGCTCCGGGATCTCTCCCATAGGAAGCAAGGGGACACCGGGAATATGTCCCTCATCGTATTCATCAGGCTCGCGAACATCTACAAATGCAATGGATTCGTCATCCAGATGTTTCTTGATTTCTTCCTCGTCCCATTGCGGAATTCCGTCTTTTTCACTTCTCATTCCGTATTCATCTCCTTATGCATTTTTTTCGTCCTCATTCTCTTTATACCGAAGCCGAATAAGACGATACGTGTGCATCACAATCACTTTTCCGACAGCGTACGTCGGCACTGCCAAAAGCAAACCGATGAAACCGGCGATATTACTAGCAACGAGCAAAACGAAAATCACCGTTACCGGATGCAGCTTTAATTTGTGCCCCATCACTTGCGGGGAAATAAAGATGCTTTCAAACTGTTGGATGATGACGACAGCCCCGACAACCAATAACGCTGTTAACCATCCATCAAACAGGGCTACAATCACCCCGGGAGCCGTACCGATCCACGGGCCGATGAAAGGAATGAGGTTCGTGACCATTGCAATCAATGCCAAGATGAGCGAATAATCCACGCCTATGATGAGGTAAGCGATGTATACGAGCACGCCTACACAAAAACTTACAATAATTTGGCCTTGAATAAAAGAAGCAAGTGCCGTATCCATATCGCTAAGGATACGTTCGCCTTCCTCCTCCTGCTTTTTCGGCAAAAGACGCAAAATTTGTTGCGGCGCTTTTTCGCCTTCTTTGAGCATATAGAAAAGGACAAACGGCACAATCACAATCACAATCACCGTACTCGTCAGCGTCCCTACAACATTCATGATGTTGTTTCCGATATTCCCGAAAGAATCGGTGATGTAACCTCCGATCGTTGCCCCAATCTCCTCGAGATTGATCGATTCATCTTCCATGATATTTTGCACAAGTTCCGTTTGCATTATCGTGTTAAACCACCCTTGAATCTCTTGTAAAAAGAGCGGGGCACGATTAACCAAGCTGTTAAACTGGTTTTGAATCTCCGGACCAATCATAAAAGCAAAAAGCGTCAGCAAGCCGGCAAACGTTAAGTAAAGAAGTAAAATCGCAACACCTTTTGGCATCCAGCGGTGCAAGAACTTGACAATCGGGCGAAATAAATAGAACAACACCCCGGCAAGCGCGATCGGGGCGAACACCGTTTGCAAAAAGATGATCACCGGCCGAAAAATAAAATCAACGAGCGTACCCAAGTAAACGATCAATAGCAGCAGCGCGATGGCGTATCCGATCTTAAAATATTTCCCTTGGGGCATAGGCATCACCACTTCTCTCCCGAAAATTTCGAAGTTTTTCGTTTATGTCGGGAAAGGAATGGTATTCTCTTTTATTCTAACTTCCCCCATAAACAATATCCATTATTCATTATACGCAAGTACAAAGATGATCACAACATCGTTAGAGGGAGCTTTTGCGCTGTACCAATCTTTAGCTTTAGGCATAAAAGCGGAGCGGATTCACGCCTCGTTTTGTGCCCCCATTCAACATCTCCTTCCGCAAAACAATCATGGCCCCGTCGCGGCACCCATGGAAATAGGAAAAGAATGTTGAACCTATCATGTTTTGGTGCACTTGCGGACTCATTTGGCGGTCGGCAACCATGATGCGTTCTCCAAACCCGTCCTCAGGACTCATTCGAGTCCAATCTCGAGGGCTAATCTGATACGGTTCATTATAAGCACCGCCAAGCCCCTGAACACGTTGGGTTTTTGGGGGAAATTTCTTTTCGCGTTGCAGTCAACCCTTGCATGCCAAGAGCTACGGGACAACGCAATTAACTCAGTGGGATAAAACAAAACGATGGAACATATACCTATTTTACCTACCTTACGTCTTTTGCATTTGCTTCCATCTTGGAGCGGAGAATAACTTTCACTATTGGGTAGGCTATTCTTTGACTTTTGTGTTACATTTTGATTAAATTAAGGAGACTTATAAGGACAAAAGGGGGAAATGGCGTTGAAAAAGAACAAGCTATTCATGTCGATGTTTTTGGTGCCGGCTTTGGCACTCGCCGCTTGTAACGGGGACGGAGAGGCCCCGGAAGTGGACGATGAAGATCTTCCGGATGGCGGGGGCGACACAGAAGATGATGGCGTCGACGATGGTGATGAAGAAGCCGATGATGGCAGTGCACTTCAGATGGGCACCGGATCCACCGGGGGAACCTACTATGCACTCGGCCAGGAAATGGCGAATGTTATCAATGACCATACCGATCAACAAGTAAACGCGGTCGCCACCGACGCATCAGTGGAAAACATCGCGAGGGTCTCCGAACAAGATTTGGAACTTGGGATGACGGTGCATATTCCTGCCATTGACGCTCTCGAAGGGGAAGGGGATTTCCAGGGAGAAACGATGGACAACTTTGGTTTCATGGGCTATATTTATCCGGAAACGAATCAAATCGTCGTTGCCGCCGATGACGACATTGAATCCATCGAAGACTTGGAAGGAATGAGAGTGAACGTTGGTCCTCCGGGATCCGCATCTCATGCAGCCTCCCAACTGATCCTTGATGCGCACGGCATTGAAGATTACGAAGAGTATGAAGAAGGATTCGGGGATGGCGCGAGCATGCTTCAGGACGGAAACGTAGATGCCACTTTCGGGCTACTCGGTTTGCCTGACACCGGCATTGAAGAGTTAGCTGCACAGCAAGACGTTGAATTACTGACCATTGAAGATGAGTACCTCGATGAGATTGAGGCCAACAGCGACTATGAGCGTATCACTATTGAAGCCGATAATTATGACTTCATGGAGGAAGACGTTGAAGGCATTGCCGCCTATGCAGTTCTGATCGGGTCTTTGGATGATGTGGATGAAGACACGGCTTACGAGATTGTCGAAGGGTTGTATGAAAACGCTGATGACGTTTCTCACGCCCAAGCCGACCATATGACAATGGAAGACATCATGCTCGGGTCTGAAGATTTGCCTCTTCACCCCGGAGCTGAACAATACTTTGAGGAAAATGACCTATTAGATCAATAATGAATGTTATGTTAATGTAGACGGGCCGGGCACCGATGCCCGGCCCATCTTTACCGATAAGGTCGCTCGACTGATATCTTTTTAGGATAGGTGGTGTTCCCAGTGGCAGATCACACGCAAAATGATGCCGTTGAAATCGATGAGCAAGAAAAACGAGAGATTATGGAGAAATACGACAAAGAATCCAACAATCGATACGACTTGGGTAAATGGATCTGGGTTGTAGCCATCCTTGGCATCTCGTTAACTTCTTTTCACCTGTACACAGGGTTTTCAGGCCCTTACGGTGCGTGGATTCAGGGTGCCATTCACGTCGGCAGCGCCCTTTCAATCATCTATATTTTATACCCTATGAACCGCAAAGCAAAACGGAAACCGGGTGTGCCGTGGTATGATGTGCTTTTATCCCTTGCAGCCCTTTTTTCTTACCTCTATGTGGTTTGGCATTATGACCGCCTGGTCAGCGATGTATTAATCTTCGGTTTTGAACCGATGGATCAAGTTATTTCCGTGCTCGCGATTGTTCTGTTATTGGAAGCGACGCGTCGCGCGGTTGGCATGCCTATTGTCATAATTGCCATTCTGGCATTGTTATACGGCGTATATGGAAGTGCCAACTGGCTCGGGGTCTTTTCCCATGCCGGTTTTTCCTGGACGGGGATGACCACGCAGTTGCTGTTCTCGACAGAAGCCATTTTCGGCACCCCGATTCAAGTGTCATCAACGTTTATCTTTTTGTTTCTCTTTTTCGGTGTGTTGCTCGTTCGAACGAATATCGGGCAATTTTTCAACGATGTTGCCTTCCGCCTCACCGGACGTTATACGGGCGGTACCGCGAAAGCGGCGGTTGCTGCCAGCGGCTTGCAAGGAATGGTAACCGGAAGCTCGGTAGCGAACACGGTAGGTTCGGGGTCCTTTACAATTCCGATGATGAAACGGGCAGGCTTCAGGCCGGAATTCTCCGGAGCTGCAGAAGCCAGCGCATCCACGGGCGGCCAAATCATGCCTCCGATCATGGGAGCAGCCGCGTTTATTATGGCTGAATATATAGGAATCCCATACAATGAACTCATCGTGTATGCCATCATCCCCGCCATATTGTATTTTCTCGGTGTCTTTTTAGGCGTTCATTTTGAAGCAAAAAGAGATGGGATCATCGGCTTACCGAAGTCACAGCTGCCTTCGATCGCGTCCTTTGCGAAACGTTTTGATATGATCGTGCCCCTGGTGACGATTATCGGACTTCTTCTCTATGGGTTTACGCCTACATATGCCGCGCTTTGGGGCATTGGGGCCGCTTTTGCCATCAGCTTTCTGCGCAAAGATACACGCCTCAGCCTGCTCGGCATCTTGCAAACGATGGAACAAGGGGCACGTGTCGCCTTGCCCGTCATCGCTGCCTGTGCAAGCGCCGGGATCATCGTCGGAATCGTCGTCTTCACGGGACTTGGCGGTGTACTAGCGAACGGCATTATCCAAATCGCAGGCGGAAATTTCTTCCTCGTCCTATTCTTAACAATGATTGCTTGTATCATTTTGGGGATGGGCTTGCCGACAACGGCCAACTACGTTGTTACAGCGTCCGTTGCCGCACCGGCGATTTTGGCGTTTGACGTCCCTGCGGTGGCTGCGCACATGTTCGTATTCTACTTCGGGATTGTCGCTGACATTACACCTCCGGTTTGTCTGGCAGCATACGCAGGCGCGGGAATCGCACGGGCTAGGCCGATGCGAACGGGAGTGGTCGCCTTTAAACTGGCGATAGCAGCCTTTGTCGTCCCCTACGTGTTCGTTACAAACCCTGTGTTGCTATTACAAGGGGACTGGACGTTTGCTGAATTAGCCGGACCGCTCATCACCGCGATCGTTGGCATGGTGGCGATCAGCGCGTCATTAATGGGTTACTTTTTCGCTAAAAATAAGATTGTTGAAAGCCTAGTCATTTTCGCAGCAGGTCTCATGGCTGTCTATCCACTAGACATCTGGGTTTCTCTTGGCGGTATAGCGATTTTGGTCCTCATCGCTGTCATCCAGCATTTCCGCAAAAAACGGCAAGGCCAGAGACCGGAAACAACGACAGCATAAAGATAAAGCCAGCCCGCTTACATTGGGCTGGCTTTTTCATTCCTGAAATACATCAAATGCGTCCCATAAATGTTCGAGTTGCTCGAGTCTTTTCTCTACCTTATCCTGTTCAGAGCGGGTAATTGCGGTGATGAGTGCGCTCACAATGCTTTGCGGAGCCGAAAACGAATCGATAAAAGAATTAATTTCGGTAACGGCAAGCAGTTTCCGATCTCCGTACGGCGTAAGGGGCGATAGCATATGATCGGTGATCACGAGCGTTTTCGCTCCCTTTTGCTTCACGTATTTCAAAACTTCAACGGTCCGCTTCGTATACCTCGAAAAACCGAAAGCGATCACGAGATCATTCTCTTCGATATCGAGGATATGCTCCGATACCCCGTCCGCAGACCGAACCATTTCCGTATTTTGCAAAACAAGATCCAGGTAAAATTCCAAAAAGAGCGCCACGCTCGTCGCGCTTCGATATGCAATAATATAAATCCGCTCGGCGGCGATAATATCTTCGACTGCACCCTGGAATTCTTTTTTATCCATTTGTTGCAACGTTTGCTGCAAATTGTTAATATCATCCGATAAAACTTCACTGACGGTATCTTCCGGCTTATCCCCCCGCTCGGTCGTTCGCGCAAACACTTCCGCTGATGTCCATTTGCGTTGCAGCGCTTCCTGCATATGCCTTTGCAAATCCGGGTAGCCTTCGTAATTTAAAAAAAAGGCAAAGCGTACGACGGTCGCTTCACCCACTTCTACATTTTTTGCAAGTTTGGAAGCTGTCAAAAAAGGCGCGGTTTCCTGGTGGCTGATCAAATAATTGGCGATTTTGCGTTGAGATTTGCTCATCTCCTGCCGCTTGGCAATCATCTGTTCATAAATATCAAGCTGAGACACGATGCTCACCCTCTTTCTTAGAAAAACTTGGCTTCCACCAAGTCCTTATAGTGGAAGCCTTAGTTTTACTTATACTTTAATCCTTGACCGAGGTTAAACATGCTTAAAGTGCAAGAAGCAGGAGGCTTTTATTAACTTTTTAACGAAGCACTTCCGGAATCACACGATCATAGGCCTCAAGGGTTTTTGCCAATACCTCGTCATCATGGACGACAGAGAGACTATAGCGATTCCCCGGCTTCGTGTACACACCTGCTTCAAATAGTGCTTTGTCTAATTTTTTTCTGGCGTCGTGGTCACACATTTGCAGGTCCCGATAGTGGTTAATCTCCTGACTTTCCGTTAATAATACACTAAACATTGCCCCGCTGCCAACCGTTTTCATCGGAATGCCGTGTTTTTGAAACAACCGGGTAAGCTCCTCTCTAAAGCGGTCGGTTCGCAAGGCAAGTGCGTCGTACTCTTGCTCGAGGACATCCAGGGTCGCAATGCCCGCTGCCAAAATAAGCGGATGTCCATTATACGTGCCACTGTGAAACAACGCCTTTTGGGATGTTCGGCTTCCCTCGCCGGCAAAAATATCCGTTCCGTGTAACGGTGAACTTTGCTCCATAATCGTTGATTTTCCGCCAACAACACCAAATGGAAAGCCACCACCCACAACTTTTCCGATCGTTGTTAAATCCGGCGTCACATCATAAAGCCCTTGGACACCGTCCATTGACGACCGAAAAGCCGTCTTTACTTCATCAAAAATAAGCAAAACACCAAGCTTTTTGGTGAGCTTTCGCAATTGGTTAAGAAATTGAGATTTCGGCGCAATAACCCCGCCCTCCATTGGTTCGATAATAACAGCTGCCAGTTCATCTTTATGTTGTTCCAAAATACGCGCGCAGCTTTTAATATCATTAAAGGGAAGAATAATCGTGTCATCGGCAGCATCGGGTGCCATTCCGCCCGAATCGGGGACAGCCTGAGGGTCTTCTTGATCACCGGCATCACTTTTCGGGGGATGAATGCTTAACAGAAGGGAATCAATTGCTCCATGATAGTGACCTTCAAATTTCGCGATTTTATATTTTTTCGTATAGCCCATCGCCAAACGCATGGCCAATAAATTTGCTTCGGTTCCGGAATTTGCATAACGTATTTTCTCCATGGAGGGAAAATATTTTTGAATACGAGTGGCCATTGTCACTTCCCGATCATGAGGGGTTCCGAATAACCACGTACCATCTTCTTCAATTTGACGGGCAATGGCGTCGCGAACATGGGGATGGGCGTGCCCGAGAATTAACGCGCCGTATCCCATTAAATAATCAATGTATTCATTGCCATCAACGTCATAAAATTTACTGCCGTTTGCCCGGTTGATCGTGATCGGATAAGGCGCATAATGTTTGATGTTCGCGGTCATCCCACCCGGCATAACCGCCCGTGCCCGCTCCATATGTGCCAGTGACTGTACCGTTCGTTCCGTGTAAACCTCGTCAGGATGTGCAACTTTTTGCATCGTCATCGTCTTTAATTCCTCCGATAAAATATTTACTTCATATTTTCAATATATGAATGCTTTATTTCATTATACACAGAGGACAAGATTTTGTGAACCTATTATTTCACTTTTTTATTAATGAGAAATATTTCATTCAGAACGAAGCGTGAACAGCAGCATTCGGACATTTTTTAAGTTTTAAACTAGCCACTGTCCGAACTATCCACCAGTTCGGACAATTGCTCGATTTAAAAGCTATAAAGTGTCCGAACTCCTCATTTGTTTGGACATATTTTGGATTTGAGCATGAAATTTGTCCGAACTGACCATAAATTCGACTAATTCTTACACAAAATAGGAATTGTTTGTATTGCCGATTCGTTTGAAATGCTTATTTAAAATCCTTCTGGCATTTTTTTGCCCATCATAAATCCCGCACCACTCACAAATTGTTTTGGTCGTCACCTTTCTATTTGGAAAAAGAAATCTAAATTCAATGACAGCTCTTAAAACCGCATGTTCAAAGCTTTCTTTTTTTCCACACTTATTACACACCCATTTATTTTCTTTTTGTGATAAAAAAGATAAGCATTCGGAGCAAATAATCCCTTTCTTTAATTGATCATAATCATAATCCGGCACACGCGTATGTGATGAATCGGTTATATGGCGCGAGACTAAATGAGCGGCATACGTTTCTTGCTTTTGACTGATTTCTGAAGGAACATCATTTAAACGGTTCATAAAACGATATAGTTGCGCTGGGAAAATAACAGGAAGGTCCAAAGCGGCATTGTACAAGTGAAATTTCGGATGGTTAAAAACAAGAGAGGCGTTCACTGCGTAATCTACTTTGAGGGATTGTTGCAATTGGCGAAAAGTGGATTCACTTCGTTGGATTTGTAGGAGGGGGTTTTTTATTTCTTTACCGGAGATAACATGCCATCGCCCGTCGTCTGTATAAAAATCACCTTCGAAATACTTGATTTCGATCAGAAAAATATCGTTCTGGAAAATCAAAAGTGAATCAATTTGAAAGACTGTTAGATTATGTTCGAGTAACAAGCCATTGATCACGAGACAATCTACTTTGAGTTCTTGCTGCAACAAACGGTCAAATTCTTTCTCGCCTTCAAATCCTTTCAAAAGTTTCAAGTAATATTGATTTTCTTTTATTGTTAACTCCCTTCTCGGTTTCAAAAATCTGAGGTATTTTAACTCAGTTGGTTCTTCGCGCTCTTTTATTTGGCGCATCTTCTTGCCCCTTTCAATGAATTGACAATGGTTTGCCTTAGTCCATATTAAGCTAAGCAAGCTGTAATCACAAGCATTATATTAAGATATGCATAGGATTCGGACAATTTTTTCAAAATTCAAGGGCCAAATGTCCAAGTTTCCCACTTATTTGGACATATGTTTGAATTTGAACAAACAATATGTCCGAACTAGCCGCCAATTCGGACATATTTTACCGTTTCATATCCCAATTTATCCGAACTGTATCACCGTTAAGACACTTTTCCTCGTTTCGAATCACCAACCCCGTCCACCTTACTTAATATGAAGAAAATCTTTCACTCCGATTAGTTTTTTGAATCTTTTAATTCTTTTTTGACCTGTAGAAAAGCAACTGCTATACTATCGTAGAAAGATGAGCCCATATTTTTTCTATTTGAAAGGAGTGTTTTCATATGGCTCAACCAAAGTACATCACAAAAATTGATCAAATTGAGCAGATCCCTGAAGAAGAAAGAGAACGATTAAAGAAGATAACGGAAAAATTTGTGTTCCGTGTCAATGAATATTATATCGGGCTGATTAATTGGGAAGACCCGGATGATCCGATTAAAAATTTAGTAATTCCAAATGAAAATGAACTTTCCGAATATGGGCGCTGGGACGCTTCGGATGAAGATACGAACTATGTCGTTCCCGGTTGCCAACATAAATATGAAACGACAGCCTTACTGATCTGTTCCGAAGTATGTGGGGCTTATTGTCGTTATTGCTTCCGTAAGCGTTTGTTCAGAAATGATGTAAAAGAAGCGATGTCCGATGTTGATCCCGGGATTGAGTATATTCGCAATCACCCCGAAATCAACAATGTGTTGCTTACCGGAGGAGATCCCTTGATTCTCGCAACGAAAAAACTCCGCTACATCATTGAGGAGCTAAGGTCCATCCCTCATGTGAAGATTATTCGAATCGGTTCCAAGTTGCCGGTCTTTAACCCGATGCGCATTTATGAAGACGAGGAATTGCTTGACTTATTCAAGGAGTATTCCACGCCTGATAATCGGATTTATGTCATGGCACACGTCAATCATCCGCGGGAAATCACGGATGAAGCAAAACGCGGCTTTCAAGCGCTTCACGATGCAGGTGTCATGGTCGTTAACCAAACGCCTGTATTAAAAGGGATTAATGACAATCCGGATGACCTTACGGAATTGCTCGATAAGCTGTCCTGGGCGGGTGTGACCCCTTATTACTTCTTTATTAACCGTCCCGTTGCCGGAAATACGGATTTTGTGTTATCCCTTAAGGAGGCCTATGAGGCCGTTGAAGAAGCCAAGGCACGTACGAGCGGCCTCGGAAAACGAATTCGACTGTCCATGAGCCACACATCCGGGAAAATCGAAATTTTGGCGATCGAAGACGGAAAAGCCTATTTAAAATACCATCAATCGCGGGACGGCAATTACGGAAAGTTTATGATTTTGGATTGCCCCGACGATGCCGGCTGGTTCGATGAGCTCCCCGGAAACGAAGCTTACTGGGAGGCCCCGAAGAAAAAAACAGAGGAAGTCGTATCTGTCAATCAAATGTCCGACATGCCGCAAAAAGGCAAGCGACGTGCCCCGCGCAAGCAACCAACGTCCTAACTTAAAAACTTGGCTTTTCACCCAGCTTTATGTTAAAAACTCAAAAAACCCCGAGGGGAAGTCTCTTTCCCCCCGGGTTTACTTATTCCTTCATTTTATTTTCCAGCGTTCCGATTAACGGCATATAAATAGACACATCGTCCCCGGGCCGCAAATATTGGGGAGGGTCCATTCCTTTGCCAACGCCGGCAGGTGTGCCAGTCGCGATAATATCCCCCGGTTCTAACGTCATTCCCCGGGAAATAATATGGATCAAAGTCGGGATGTCGAAAATCATATCGGTCAAAGGCGCTGACTGGCGCAACTCCCCATTGACTTTCGTCGTCAGTCTCTCATCGGCGAGCGCCACCTCGTCCACATCTGTTACAACGACTGGACCGATCGGGCTAAAACCATCTAATCCTTTGCCGAGAAAAAACTGCTTATGCCTGCTTTGCAAATCCCTGGCTGTCAGATCATTTAACAATGTAATGCCAAATACATAATCCCATGCCTCTTCCTTTTTTATTTTTGCCCCTTGACGGCCAATAACGACAGCAACTTCCCCTTCGTAATCCACTTGTTCACTTACATCCCGTTGCAAGCTAATCGATTGGCCGTGCCCAGCAATACTTGTGTGCGGTTTTGTGAAAATCAGCGGATGGTCAGGGATATCTGCATCACTGCCAAGTTCAATGGCATGGGCGGCATAATTTTTTCCTACACACATAATATTCTTCGGCGTTTTAGCAATTGGTGCACACCTTTTAATCTCCTTGGGATCTACCCAAAAATTCTCCTCGGGCATAGTCGTCGCCTGTTTCAGGACGTCGTTCGCGTTTTTTAGAAAAGCCTCGCCACGATGAATGGCTTCCAACATATCGGCGGGGCAGTCTGTTTCCGGCAAAAGTTGCCGAAATGCTTCCTCGAGCACTAAAATGTGTTGGCCGTCTTCGCGTTCGATCCCTAGTTGAGCTTTATTGTTATAAACCATCGAAAGTAATCGCAGCATGTTTAACTCTCCCTAAAAAATGGAAATTCACTAGCGTATGCACGGACGGATGCAAACATTCGCTCCCGCTCACTGTCATCGGCAAGGACGGCGTTTCCCAGATGCAAAGGCGGGATTTGCCTGAATCCGCAAAAATCCGCAATTGCTGCTTTAAATAAATGTTCCATCCAATGCTTCTGACCTTTTTCCCATACGTCACGGGGTGCGCCGGTCGTATAAATCATTCCGAGCGGCTTGCCTTCCATCTTCGGAATCGGGCTCTCGTTTTCGAGTTCATACGCAAACCCATAAGTAAGCACGCGATCCAGATAACCTTTCCCGATCGCCGGAAAACCTCCCCACCAAACAGGAAATAAAAAAGTGATTGCTTCTGCTTGCTTCACATATGCATGCTCTTTTGCAACATCATCTTCATAACGGTTCAGCAATGAACATTCGTATTCTGCTTGCATTAACAGCGGGGCGAACCCAAGCCTGTACAAATCACGTACCACGACTTCTTTCCCCGCTTTTTGCAAAGCCTCCTGATAGGTAGTCAAAACCGCATGATTAAAGCTATCTTTACTCGGGTGCATGTGAACGATCAAATGCATGCCAATTAATCCGTTCCTTTTTTAACCAGAAAAAGTGGTTGTCCATAATCAACGAGTTCCCCGTTCTCGACGAGAATCTCCTTGATTTCCCCTTCGATTTCCGCTTCTATCTCGTTCATCAATTTCATTGCTTCTACGATGCATACCACTGTCGATTCATTGATTCGGTCTCCGGGCTGAACGTAAACATCGGCATCCGGTGAAGGCGCGCGGTAAAATGTTCCGACCATTGGTGAGGTGATTTGTTCAACGTTCGGATCTGCCGATGGTGTTTGCTGTTGATCGGCTCCCTCTTGCATTGCGGATTGGACGTTTTCAACCGGTACCGGCGGCGCAGTTTCTTGCGTCGCGGGAACAGCCGCTTGTTGCATAACGCCGTCCGGTTTTTTACGGATGACAAGCCCCGCGTTGTCCTCGCCTGTGACCTCTAATTCGGAAATACCTGAATCATCAACCGCTTTAATTAAATCTTTAATTTCCTCAATTTTGTACATGAAGAACATCCTCCTCCTTCTTTGGAATTATATCGTTTAGATAATGGTCTCTTTTTCCAAAAACGTCGTATCAAAGTCCCCTGATGCAAACGCTTCGTTGTCCATGAGCGCTAGGTGGAAAGGTATCGTTGTCTCCACGCCTTCCACGACAAATTCCACGAGTGCGCGTCTCATTCGTGCAATTGCCTCTTCACGGTTCGGGGCGAAAACAATTAATTTCGCGACCATTGAGTCATAATAAGGCGTGATCGTATAACCCGTGTAAACCGCACTGTCTACACGCACGCCCGGCCCTCCCGGCGGTAAATACATCGTAACTTCTCCCGGAGAGGATCGAAAATTTTTCTGTGGATTTTCGGCGTTGATTCTGCATTCGATCGCGTGGCCACGTACGGTAACCTCTTCTTGCCCGATGGATAAAGGATGTCCGCCGCCAACTAAAATTTGCTCTTTAATGAGGTCCACACCTGTCACTTCTTCTGTAACCGGGTGCTCCACCTGAATACGTGTGTTCATTTCCATAAAATAAAAACGGTGATGTTTATCAAGCAAAAATTCAACGGTTCCAGCACCGACATAGTCCACTGCTTTTGCAGCTTGTATGGCCGCTTCTCCCATCTGTTTGCGAATATCGTCATCAATCGCAGGTGACGGGGCTTCTTCCACTAGCTTCTGATGACGACGCTGGATGGAACAATCCCGCTCACCGTAATGGATGGCATTCCCAAACCGATCAGCCATAATTTGAATTTCAATATGTCGCGGTTCCTCGATAAATTTTTCTAAGTAAACGCCTGCGTCTCCGAAATTGGTTTCTGCTTCTTGTCGTGCCATCGTAATCGAATGAATCAATTCATCGGCATCGTATACGACACGCATGCCTTTTCCGCCACCACCGGCCGTTGCTTTTATAATGACGGGATATCCGATTTCTTTTGCCGTTTTAAGGGCTTCCTTTTCATCATCAATCAGCCCGTCACTACCTGGCACGATCGGAACCCCTGCCTCGTGCATCGTTTTGCGCGCTTGTGACTTGGCACCCATTTTATCAATCGCTTCTGCGGACGGTCCGATAAATGTAAGGCCATGATCGGCACAAATGTCAGCAAATGCTGCATTTTCCGCTAAAAAACCATACCCGGGATGAATCGCGTCCGCGCCTGTTTTCGTCGCCGTTGCGATCAGATTTGTTTTGTTCAAATAGCTTTCTGCCGCGGCATTCGGACCGATGCAATAGGCTTCATCAGCGATAAGCACATGCAAGGATTCCTGATCCGCTTCTGAATAAACAGCGACCGTCTCGATGCTCAGTTCACGGCAGGCCCGGATGATGCGAACGGCAATCTCACCGCGATTGGCGATTAAAACCTTATTAATCATGCTGGAGTGTCTCCTTTATTCGAAAACTTGGTTTTTCGCCAAGCTTTTATGGCGAAAGCCTTAGTTGCACTTATGTCAGTAAAAAAGTTGACTTATACTTCTTACCTACCAAAAATTACGTATAAAACCGTACCCTTACGTTGTCGCCTATCCTTCTAAATTCTAAATAAAAACGTATCAACCGTCAATGTTTACCATCGCTCCATTGTCTTCAGCAAGGTATTTTCACCTTTAAAATATCAAATCGAACAGGCATGAATTGTCGGAAGAAGAAGCAATTGATTTTTTCTTTTCCTACAATATTAGACAAAGAAGGGTTTGAGTCCTACCCGAAACAGGAATAGATAACAAAGAAATCAAATGGAGGTGAACGATCATGGAAGACGTAAAAACAGAGGCGCGAGCATTGGCAGGATGGACATTGGAAGGAGAAAAAATATGGAAATGTTTTTCATTCAACAGTTATTTCGAAGGAATTTCTTTTGTGAATAAAATTGCGGTCTATGCGGAAGGCGTTCAGCACCATCCCCATGTGACCATTGACCATACAAATGTCACCGTTCAATGGACGACCGTGGACCAAGGAGCGCTCACAGAAAAAGACATTGCCGCTGCTAACGCTTCCGACAACTTATTGAAAAGCGGCCGCATTTAAACGGGAATCACACGGCAAAGGGCTGACGCTTTCGGCACGGTTGCCTCGTTGGCCCCTTCTCTGATTTATCCGCATGAAACCGTTTTTTACCGTTAATCGGTGATTATCTTGCCATTTTTTTGGATATCGTAGATAATCAAAGGGATACTACCCCTTAACCTGAAGGAGCGATGGAAAAATGGATTTACTTGGAATTGCAGCTTTAATCTTCGCGATCGCATTTGCGGTTCTCGTCGTCTTCTTGGCAAAAGCCCTCGGAAACTTAGCCAATGTGCTTTCCAAGACAGAAGTCACAATCGGAAAACTTCCCGACCAGTTGGATGAAATTACGAGAGAGACGGGAACGGTTCTCCACAATACAAATGAAACGATTTTGGATGTCAATGAAAAAGTAGCCAATTTGAACCCTTTCTTCGCCATGATCGGTGATGCAGGCGAAGCTTCCCGGAGATTATCATCCTCACTCGTGGATATAACCGAATCGATGAAAAATCGATCACAAGAAGCGACCGACACCTCGCATCAAAAAGGGCTGAGCGGCTTTTACGGTCTGGCGGCATTTATTTATTTTTTAAATCAAAAACGCAACCAAAAAAATGAATAGCGTTTGAAGCTGAGTGTAGACATTTCGCAAGTCTACACTCTTTTTTTGTATGCATGAGAATGATTGTTCATGGTGACCAGGATTCGGTGTGGCGCTTAGGTTCGGGCGCTATGGAGTGGTCATGGCGACCGGATTTTGGTGCAGAGCTCGCGTTCGGGCGCCATGGAGCGGTCATGGCTACCGAATTTCGGCGCGGCGCTCGAGTTCGGGCACCATGGAGCGTTCATGGTGACCGGAATCCACTGCGATCCCCGCGTTCGGGTCCCATGATCATGGGTGCGTTCTGATCATTGGATCCGCCAACGCCACTAAACAAAAAAAAGATAAGGACAACGCTTAATCGTATCCTTACCTTCTCTATAAAAACAGGGGGTGTTGTTTATATCTTCCACTTCTCGCACAACTTTAAACCTGTTATTTTAATGTAAAGCCCTGATCTTTTAAAAATGTGGTCACTTGCTGACGTCGGGGATTGCCAAGATAATTGATCATGTTTGCCCCCCAACCGTCGGTTTTCTTTCCGTTCGTCCGTTTTTCGTAGTATTCGCTTGTCACGCGTTCGTATTCGTCCAAACCTTCGTGATAGCGTTCCGCTTCATAACGATCCTCGTGTAAAATCATCGGCTTCGGGAAACGCGGCTTTTGCCCGGGATCTTGATCCGGATAGCCGAGGCAAAGCCCCATGACCGGAAATGTATGTTTCGGAAGCTCGAGTATGTTCGCCACACGATGCAAATCGTTGCGGACGCCGCCAATCATCACGCCGCCTAGACCGTAAGAACGGGCGGTGAGCAAGACGTTTTCGGCAGCTAACGCCACATCGACCGCGCCGACGATTACATTTTCCGTTTCCTCCAACTCATAATTTGCATCATATTTTTCGCTAGTGATGACATGCTTATGCCAATCCGCCACAAACACGAGAAATAACGGACTTTCGCGCACGTATTTTTGATTGGCGGCAACTTCCGAAATGGCGTTTCTTTTTTCCTGATCGCGGACACGAATGATCGTGTACGCTTGCACATGGTGGGACGTCGGTGCCCAACGGGCGGAATCTACCAAGTCCGTCACGATGTCTTCAGAAACCTCCGTCTCTTTAAATTTGCGTATGGATTGATGTGCTTGAATAAGATCGCGTGTATTTTTATGATCCATGATGTTTCCCTCCTGGTGTTACAAGTTTTCCTTCCTTTTGATCATGCACAATTTCCCCGTCTTGCATGATGGTTCTTCCTCCAACCATGGTGCGAACGGGCCAGCCTTTAATCGAGCGTCCATCATAAGCACTGATTTTACTTTTGCTATGCAGCGCTTCTTTACGGATCACGCCCGTTTTTTCCATATCCACGATCGTGATATCTCCGTCGCTTCCGGGGGTGAATGTTCCCTTTTGATCGGCGATCCCATACAGGTGCGCAGGGTTTTCCGCTAGCAACGCCACGAGACGGTTGAGCGTCAATTTGCCTTCACTGACCGCATTTAGCATAAGCGGCGCCATCGTCTCAACCCCGCACATGCCCGCCGGAATTTCGCTTAGTTTGCCGCCGTATTTTTCATCTTCAGTATGCGGGGCATGATCGGAACAAACAACGGTGATCGTTCCGTCATTGATGCCTTCCCAGATGGCTTTTTGGTCCGCGGCGGTTTTAACAAGCGGGAAAATTTTCATATCCTTGCCGACCGTCTCATAATCTTCATCGTTTAAAAATAAATAGTGGGGACACGTTTCCACGCTTACACGTTGCCCGGCCGCTTGTGCGCGCCGTACAGCCGCTACACTTTCCGCCGCGGACACATGCAAAACATGAAAATGAACATCGGCCGCCTTAGCAAGCGTAATGCCCGTCTCCACGGTAAGTTGCTCGGCAAGGCCCGGCCTTGAAGCCAACAATGCTTGATACGATTCATCTGCCGGGTCTTTTTCTTCTCCGAGTTGGCGAATCAATTCATGATTTTCTGCATGGACTGCGAATATTTGTCCGGTTTTGGCTACTTCTTTCATCATCGCGTACACTTCACCGTCATCGTAAGGCTGGATGACTTGATCGTCCGCCTCGCTAACGTTGTAAAGCAGTTGAAAGGTTTCCCGGTGGATGCCGTATCCCCAGAAATATTTAAAACCGATAACCCCTTTGCGATGCATGTCCATAAAATCAGCTCTGTTTAAAGGGCCGAGGCAAATGCCCCAGAGGCCGAAGTTAACCGCGGCTTTTTTTTGTAAATGTTTAGCTTGTTCGTCAAAAGAGGTCCCATCACGCACCGGCGGCGTCGTGTTCGGCATCTCAAAGATCGTCGTGATTCCACCGGCGGCCGCCGCACGCGTGGAGGTAGAAAAATCTTCTTTGTGCGTCGGTCCTGGGTCACGGGAATGGACATGCGTATCGATCAATCCCGGGAGGATGTGTTTTCCGGAAGCGTCAATGACCTCGCGGGCTTCATCCTTTGCCCCCGGAGCTTTCACCGCGGCAATTTTCCCATCTTGAATAAGAACCGTTCCCGGAAATGTCTCCCGGCTCGTTACAAGCCGACCGTTTTCTATTTTTACATCGTACATCTTCTATCAACTCCAAAAAGCTGTCCCCAACCCGGGGACAGCTTAATCAATATCATCGTAAACACGACTTCCCACTGCTTGGCGTTGTTTTTGATATTTTCCATTGTAAGGGGCGGTTGCTTCTTGGTCCATTCGGGCAAAAACGAGTTGGGCAATTCTGCGCCCGGAGATTAAACGGATCGGCAAACGGTTGGCGTTAAAGAGTTCCAGGGTAATCTCGCCTTCAAAGCCGGGATCAACCCAGCCGGCGTTTTGGATAAACAACCCCATGCGGCCGATCGAACTGCGGCCTTCCACAAATGCGGTTAGATTTTCCGGCAGTCTTATGTACTCATTCGTCGTCGCGAGCAGGAAAGAATTCGGGGGAATAATGACCTCTTCCGCTTCAAATTCAACATATTGCGCCGGGGTATCGAGTGCAATTGATTCGATCGCATTTTCATCAATCTTTAAATAATGGTTTCCGAGTCGAATATCAACGGACGCGGGTTGGACTTGCACATCGGTCAAAGGCTCAATCACAAGTTCCTCACGCGCCAGCATCGCTTTAATCGTGGCATCTGATAATATCAAAGGGCTTCCTCCTGAACGGCTATTTCATAGTTCAAGTATACCTGATTCGACAGCGCTCGCCAACCGGTTAGGCTCAATTGAGGGATGCGAGGAGTGCCGGGGTGAACAAAAACCACGGTATGGAGCAAATGGCATGTTATTAAAAGGGTGAGTCACCGGGAAGGGAAGTGTATCAATGGAAACTAAAAGGGTGTTTTAAACAGACAGTTGCTTACGTCCGAGCGATATATCTGAATATTACCACTGATAAATTGCGAATTGAAGAAACATACGATAACCATTGAATATGATCGTGAACTTGTTGTATAATATAAAAAATGTGGCATATAATGAAAATACCGTCTAGTATAGAATACTAGACGGTAAGCTGAACCCCTAGCTACGGGCTTTTGGCTATATTGTTTCAGGGTAGCCCCTTCACGTCCGCCAAGACTCATGAGGGGCTATTTTTTGTTTGCCAGTATTAGCCACACTAAGGTTAGCAAGGCTAACGTAAACATACCGAAAGCAATGGCTAATTGTAGCGCTTCAAATACTGACATGGCAACACCCCCTTTCATTTCAGGGATGTGCCAAAATTGCCCGCACATGAGTATTCAGCTTCTTTTGTTCTATCATACATATGGTTACTTTCATTTAAAAATATTATATTTATATTCCTATTTTACCGAATTGTTGGGACTGTAGGAACGAGAAACTTATTCAACGTAAGCTAAAAGAGCACCATGCAGATTCGGATAATATTACAAACTATATTATTTTTATACCTGATTCGAAAGTGATCGCCAACCAGTTAGGTTCAAGCGGGACCATTGGGCTACTATCGTATTATATTCATCCTTACTCTTGGTGCATCACTTCTCCTCAATTGTCGTAGCTGCATCCCATTTTCGCACCTTATTCCTGAACTGCCATCTCCTGATTTCTTTTACGTCTTATAATTACCATTGCAACTAACCAACCAAGTTGAATGAGCAAAGGAATAATAAAAACCATTGCTAAAGTCAAAATATTCAACATAATGATTCCAGGCGTTTGAACTGCACCAGTCGCATCTACATCTCGTTGCGCTAAAAAAAACGAACCTACTGCAAATAAAGCCAACCAAAAAGCATTGACGATCCACCAAGCAATCCAAGCGAATTTCACCGAACACACCTCTTTTATGAATAATATCCTCACCTAATTCTATCAGCTATAAACAATAACATAAAGACAACTAAGAGAAAAGCAAATGGATAAAATAGACCTCTCCTGCCGCGAATATCAACAGGCTCAACTTTTTTATAAAAGGATAGCACCGTGCAAATGATTGAACTAAGTGATGAGTGGGGCGGGAATTACTTCCCTTCCCTTGTTCCTCCTAGAGCAGTTCGTCTTCCGTCAGAGGGATTACTTTCCTTCTCTTGTTCCTCTCGGCGCAACTCATCCCCCGCCAGAGGGATTACTTCCCTTCTCGTGTTCCTCTCGGCGCAACTCGATCTCCGCCAGAGGGATTACTTTGCTTCCCTTGTTCCTCTCGGCGCAGCTCATCCCCCGCCAGAGGGATTACTTTGCCTCCCTTGTTCCTCTCGGCGCAACTCGATCTCCGCCAGAGGGATTACTTTGCCTCCCTTGTTCCTCTCGGCGCAACTCGATCTCCGCCAGAGGGATTACTTTGCTTCCCTTGTTCCTCTCGGCGCAGCTCATCCCCCGCTAGAGGGATTACTTTGCCTCTCTTGCTCCTCTCGGGGCAGCTCTTCCTCCGTCAGAGGGAACCCTCGGCAGGTTTCTCACTCCAACCAATAACCCTCCCCCGCACACAGAAAACATCGACAGCCTCAGCTGTCGATGTTGATTTTGTCTTCAAAGTTACATTCCATCTCATAGCCATGTTCGGAAATCGTACACCCGGATTGGTAACGGGCACGCCATTCACTATATTCGCTCGTTAACGCGCGGAAACGTTCCTCGTCTTTTGCATCCAACGCTTCGTCAATCAGCCGTTTATAGCGGTCTTTTGTAAAGACATAAACGGAATATTCCAACATCATACGGGCATAAAGCGATTGCACCACTTGTCTGGGCGCCCGGTATCCTTTTCGAATCATTTTCAACTTTTCAAACAGTTCATTTTCATATGTTGAAGCTGCCATTGCTATCCCCCCTGATTTCCTCATACAGGTATGATTCGACCGTGGCCAATACATTTCACTTATTTTAAAACTATTACCCGCCTGACCGCACATTTAAACCTGAACATTTTGTAAAACTTCCCTCTTGAATGTACGAACATTTATTCGTTATACTAACGTTACACTTTCCGAGGAGGTGACGACATGTTCGTACGCAAAACCGACCTCACCTTTATCCATTACGCCGTGATTTTGCCATTGGTGAAAAAAACATTCGAAAAAGACCAAGGGCACCTGCAACAAAACATGAACATCAAAGCTCCCTACATGGCCATCGTTCAAACAGCGCTCGCTTCTCTTCAAAACGACCTTCAACAACTCAAGCGCGTGCAAAAACAACGCAACATCCGCGTCTATCTGCTCGATGCCGATGAGACATTTTCCACTTACGGTTATGTATGCAACCGTTACGAAGGTCAGAACCGCTATGTGAATGCCCATTTAAAAAGACAAACGGGACGGTGTATGACCCGTTATCTTCAAGGTGATCGTTTGTTTACGGAAGAAGGAAATTTACCGGAAATCCACCAATAAAGACCATACATCCCGATAAATACGAGAAGCGCCACTGCTTGCAATACGAAAATGTAATACGGCCATGGGCCAAACCAATCAAACGGCGAAGGACCCGGCGGCGTTTCCATTAAATACATGTAATTGCCGTCCACCCATAGATTAAAGATGAACATGAGCGCCGCATAACCGTTTAAATAGAACCACACGCGGAAAACCGATCGGAAACGAAGCTGCATCTTTTCCACCGCCAACATATAGACAACAGCGACGATTACAAGGGCATGGGTAATAAAAAAATGAAGAAAACGAAAATGAGGAAACCCATAGTTGCCGACATCCGGCGTTAAAATGGTCAGAAATGCACTGCCGGCACCTACGAAAAACGTAATCTCAAACCACATTTGGCTACGGGTCAATAACATAAAAATCGCCGCGATCCAGGCGATGCTGCTCAAATGCAACGGTAACGCGAATGACGGGTCCCAAACGCCCGCGTCTATGTACCAGAACTGCAAAAATACTTCCCCGGCAATGAAAATCGTGACGCAGCCAAAGCGAAAAAAATTCTGTCTTTTCACGGACTCCTTCAACCAGTTTCGCATCAGCACAATGAACACGCACGCGAGAAACAATGAAACGATCACACCCATATGCGCCGGCCCGAACATAGTAAATCCCGGTCCGTCGTGGGTATACGCCCACCACCACATACAAATCTCCCTCCCTGATGAAAAAGCGCCTGCAAGAAATGTTGCAGACGCCGAAGGTACCCTTTTTCACCGCCGCCCCGTAATCATTTGGAAAATGAGAACGACGAGCGCGATCACGAGCAGAAGGTGAATAAGCCCACCTGTTCCACCGATAAACCCGAGCAACCAAAGCACAATCAAAACGGCAATGATCGTCCATAACATTTTGCGTCCCTCCCCTTGTCCCTAAATGCTACAAGTATATTAGGAAAGCGCAATGATTATTAGGGTTATTTTGGCCATTCCCTGTGGATCACCTGATTAAACGCTTTTATGGACAGCCTGTTCCTCCACTTCAGCAAAGAGTTCGGTCAGCTTTTTCATCCCGAATTCTATTTGGTCATCGGTGGCGTGGGTGAAATTTAAGCGCAGCGTATTATACTGGGGCGTTTCCGTGTAAAAAGGAGCCCCCGGCACATAAGCAATCCCCCGCTTAACGGCTTCATTCAAAAGCGTTTCCGTGTTTATCCGGGGATCGACTTCCAACCAAAGAAACATGCCGCCTTCCGGTTCAACGAAGTCCAGCGTGCAACGCTCGGAGCGTTGCAATGCATTGACCATCACATCCTTGCGGTGGGCATACAATCGGCTAATGTCCTGAATATGGCTGTCCAAATCAAAATGCCGACAAAGTTCATATAATGCCTGATGGGCAAGTGAATTCGAATGCAAGTCATTCGCCTGTTTTGCCTGGGACATCATGCGGATCACCTGGTAAGGTCCGACAATCCATCCCGTACGCAATGCAGGAACGGCCGTTTTTGAAAAGGAACTCGTATAGACAACATGCGTGCCATTATCGAGCGCTGCCATCGGCGTATAGCCCCCGCTTGTAAACTGAATATCCCCATACGGATCGTCTTCAAAGATAAGTATATTGTGATTATGGGCCACGCGAACGAGCTGTTTACGCCGTTCCAGCGACCAAATCCGCCCGGCAGGATTCGAAAACGTCGGGACGACGTACACGACTTTCGGCTTAAATGCTTTCACTTTTTCTTGTAAATCATCCATGTCCATCCCATTTTCATCACAACGCACCGGCTCAATTTTTGCTTCGTAAGATTGAAAAACTTGCAATGCTGCCAAGTACGTCGGTTCTTCCGTGAAAATCACATCCCCGGGGCCAATCATCACGCGTGAAAATAAATCAATCGCTTGCTGCGAACCGGTTGTCAATAGCACATGCTCCGGTGTGAACGTCATTATCCCTTTCTTTTTCATCCGTTCGATAATAACTTCACGCAAAGGAAAATAACCTTCGGTCTCCCCATACTGCATGGCTTTTTTTCCCTTGGCCAACGCACGCGAAAACGCATCCTCAATCGCTTCCACCGGAAAGAGTTCATCATCCGGCAAGCCACCGGCAAATGAGATCACATCCCCCTGATTAACGACTTTTAAAATGTCGCGTACGGCAGATGACTGCAAATGACGGACGCGCTTGGCAAAGGCATATTTCATCATAATCCCACTTTCACAATATAAATTCCTTCAATTTTAGCGTATATGATGGAAATGTCAATTGGAAGCCCGGAATCCACTAATTGCAGAAAGGCGTTCTTAAACATCCGGTCACGGAACAATTTCTAAACACTAACTGCTCAATACCTCGTTTTGTAATTTCTCTAAAAATGCCGACTGTTCCTCAATAAAAGGTGTGTGTGAGACATTTTCAAAAGTATAGAAGTTCTTTTTAGGCGCTTTCAGATGATCATAGAAACGTAACGCTTGGCGGTGCGTGGTTAAATAATCATGTCTCCCTTGAAATATATAGACATCAGTATTTATCTCACTGATTTCAGTCGTTAAATCCGTCTTGGCCATCTTTTCGCCAAAGGCTTGATACGCGATTGCAAGTCCTCGGAACACATTCATTCTTTCTTTCAACGAGTACTGACGTGTGCCAAATACATCTCTTAAACCTTGTGAATTGGGGTATCCTTCACGTAAAAAACCGCCCCCAAACTTGTTTCTAGATTTATCTACAATAGTAAAATATTTTCGATCTTTATAATAAGCATCGCTATAATTTACACTATTGATCTCGGAAATCCACTTTTCATTTCCCGTTGCTCTGACCTTTTCGGAAATGGCATTGTAGGTTTCTTTCTCAGACGCGCTTTGTGATCCAATCTGCCCCACACCGATATAAGCATGAAAAAGATCCGGACGGATACTGGCTGCTTTGCTGCCAATAATCGTCCCCCAAGAGTGCCCCATCATATAAACTTTTTCTTTGGAAAACTTTTGAATCAAATAGTTGCTGACTTCAATGGTATCATTTACAAGTTGATCAATTGTTAAGCCCTTTTTGTCCGACGTATAGGACAAGCCTGTGCCGCGTTGATCCCAATAACAAACCGTAAACAGATGATGGAATTGGACATCATTTGCTTGAACGATCGGATATAATGGATAACCTGGCCCTCCGTGTACCACAAGTAAAACCGGTAAATTTTCATCCGTTGTTTCAAGAATTAAACCTTGCTTAATCCCATTGATATATACATACTCTTTAGAAACAGTCTTACTATCTTGCTGCATTTTTCTAAAACAACTCCCTCAAGATAACCTTTACCTAATTACGCACGTTTAGCTATATCGATAAGTTTCAGGTACATTTAACGAATAGGCGATACCCGATCAGATGACTGCTCCACATCCACAAAGATCGGGCTTTGATTTTATTTCAACAATTGCGCCTCGATTCAGGAAGACTAATCATTCTCATAATCACGCTTTTGCCTTTTACCAGATCGTACAACCAACCAAATGATGAAACTAACTAAAGATATAAAAGCAGCAAGAGCAATATTGGCAGTACCGATAATGCCCACCTTACCCCTCCTATTTCATTGTTCCAGATTTGCGCTTCGTTAACGGAATATTTATCAAAATGAAGAATTTGCATCAAGAAACGTTCGTCAGACCAACCTGTCTCGTAAATGAACCCCCTTTAAATGGAGGTTCGATTTCTACTACCTGATTACTTTCTGTTCCAATAAACATTTTCTCTCTTGTGTCTAATACCATCAATCATTACAACAGATTCTTCTTCATCAACTTCAAATACCAGGATAACTTGATACAAACCAAGCCTTACCCAATACGCTTTCAAGGTCCCGTTGGGTATTTGTTTTGCAGTCAAAGTGGGCATATATGATAATCGTTTATATGCATCCAAATATATCCGTTCTTTAACTTCTGGAGGATAAGCAAGTATATGACTCAATTCATCAAGGGCAGCTTGTGACCAATAGACATTATAAATTTTGTTCACTTTCAAACTCCTTGATTTTGTTTTGAAGATACTTTAACCCCTGTTCTTGATCATAAATACGTCCATTTGCACGATCTTCACGACTTTGTTCTATCTGACGAATGAGTTCTTGATCCTCAGAAAAAAGATCTATATCCATTTGATCAATGGCTTCTCTTTCCCGTTTCATATTTAAATAACCAATAAAGTCATATACCTCCACCGTATCTTCTTCGTGAATAAAGTCAATTAGCCGTTTTAGATCTTCACGGTTAACACTCATTTTAAACACCGCCTCGCTATTTATTAACACCATTATAACATGGTTATTTTTGCACACCCTGAAGTGTGATCAATACATGGGTATTTTTACACACCCCTACGAGAAATGTTCGATTCAGAATGTACTAATAACATTGCACTGCCCATGAAAAAATGTGCGCTTCTTTATTCCATTAGAGCGCCCGTTTATTGTAACAGTGTACTACTCAATGTAACCTCTTTTCTGAAAGGCTCCTGATAAGGGGGTTTGAGACACATATTTAAAAAGTAAATCGTTTAAAGTATTGATTTCCTCTTCTGTATATATTTTTTGGAGACTTTGATAAATTGTTTTTTCAACTTCATTCACTTTTTCTGCTTGCTCAATTCCAAGAGAACTTAATTTATATCTTCTTAAGCGATTGTCTTTGTTGTCCACCTTGCTTATGATTAACCCTTTTTCGACCATTGTGTTAATCAACCTCGAAGGACTACCCGTTTCACAAATTAATCTTTCACCAATGTCTTTTAAGCTAATAAATGGTTCTTGTTGTAGTAATCTTAGAACTTCTGCTTGCGATGGTGTAATATCTAAACCTTTAAGCATCTTCATTAATTGACGGTTGCCTTCTCTTTGTGATGCGAGAATAAGATATCGGAAGATCTCCTGATTTCTATACATATGCTCTCCCCTAATCTAGCTCAATCGTCTGCGGCTGTATATTACGATCGTGATTAACAATGATTTGATCTATATACCCTTCTATACTTTTCAACCATTCCAATGACTGAATGGCTTGCTTCTTATTACTCGTAATTCCAGGATATACTAAATTTTTCCATGAATGTGGAGAGTACCCGACATCACTCGCCAAGAGTATTCGTTTATTCTTCGATTGTAATAAAACACTAAACATTCCTTTTGTGTGCCCTGGCGTATAGACTAGAACTACCGATTGATCGCCGAACAAATCATATTCCATCTTAAAGGGGCGAGCAGTATTCTTGTCAAAGGCAAAAGTATTGACGTTTACTCCTTCCCACATTTTGCTATTATAGTTGATATTGTTTTGAGCATCTTTCCATTCGATGTTGCTCACCAATATGTTTTTTGCTCCAGCAACATGAGACAAACCACTAACATGATCTGCGTGCAAATGAGTCAACAGAACGTATTCAAGATCGCGGACATGTACCCCTACCCTTTTTAAATGTTCTGGAACAGATTCTCCTTCGGGTAGATCTCCCTTAAACATGGAGTTGATCAGTCTGCCCAAATGCTCTTTTTGGTTGTTTCGTATATCCTCATGCCAACCCGTATCAACAAGTATATAACCTTTCGAATGCTCGATAAGATAGATTGAAACTGGAGCCCAAAGTGATTTGGATTTCCCTCTAAACCAACCGGTAAATGGCATGGGGTGTAGAGTACTTTCTTTATAAGCTAATGCTCTATCAATTAAAACCTCACCCGTGTGCAGTATATGAATTTTCATGGTTTCTCCTAATTTATATGACATGTCATATATCATGGATGATGTGTCACGTAAATGCAAAAAAAGTATTCCCATCTTTTTATTCAATTAACTGGCTCGATAACTGAATAAACAACATAGTTAAAGGGCGGGTATGCAACCCGCCCCGATAGCCTATAAAAACTGCAACAACATCGTAGCCAAAGAAAAATAAATCGTAATCGACACGACGTCAATAAAGGTTGTGATAAACGGTCCCGACGCAATAGCGGGATCGAGTTTCAGCCGATTAATAATTAAAGGGACGAGGGAACCAATCACTGCCGCGACGCCCAAAGAAAGAAAGATCGAAAATCCAACAATGAAGGCTAAAAAGAGATCCCCGTCGTAAAGGAACGGAATCAAAACGATGAGCGTCAATGCACACGCAAAGCCGATGACGAGACCCGTGCCTAATTCCCTAATTAACGCCCAAAAAAGTCCTTTTTTTTCAAAGTTGCCAAGGGCCAAGCTGCGGACAACGACCGCCAAGGATTGTGTTCCCACATTTCCGGCGGAGCCCATCAACATTGGGATAAAAGCCGAAAGCAAAACGACTTGTTCCAGTGTCTCTTCAAACTGACCGATAATACCCGCGGTGATCATCCCTAAAAACATGAGCAAAATAATCCATGGTGCCCGTCGCTTTGCCGCAGTGAACGCGGAAATATTCACATCTGTCGTCCCTCGCGTCGTCGAAAATTCAGCCAGATCCTCAGTTGCTTCTTCTTCTAGTACATCGATAACATCATCAACAGTAACAATACCCAACAATTGATTGTGCGTAGAAACAACAGGAGCCGCGAGAAAATCATATTTCTGGATTAGGCGTGCCACATCTTCCTGATCATCGTTCACATGAACGGAAACGACGCGACGGCTCATCACATTGCCAACCTGTTCATCCAAGGGAGCGACCATGAGATCACGCAGAGAGACAACACCGGCTAATTTTTCACTTTCATCCACGACATACAGATAATAAATCATCTCGGCATCCGGCGCTTCGTTGCGCAACCGGTTTAAAACGTCACCGACTTTTTCCGTTTTATGAAGATGGATGGATTCTTTCGTCATAATCGCGCCGGCGGTTTCTTCTTCATACGTGAGTAACTCTTTGACGTCTTCGGCTTCTTCCGAATCCATACCGGTCAAAATTTCTTCACGTTCTTTTTCTTCCAGTTCCCCGAGGAAATCGGCAACATCATCCGCATTCATATGGTTAAAGACATCGCTCATGTCTTTATTTTCCCATTCATGAACCATATCCTTTTGTTCTTCAACATCCAGTTCTTCAAATATATCCGCAAGTTCCGCAGCCGTCATTATCTCGTAAAAACGATTGCGGTTCTCTTCTTCCATTTGTTGGACGACTTCCATTTGATCGACGGGATGCAGGTCGAGAAACTTTAAGCGAAAAGCGGTGTCTTCACCGTCTTGAAGCAACGCCAACAAATCCCGGTTGTAGGCAGCACGTGTTTCGTCATTCAATTTAACCACGATTATCCCTCCTGCAAGCCGCCTCTTGCTATCAAACGGCAAGGGGCGGCTGATGAATTGTCTGTTCTGTCATGAGTACATGATTATGATCGCTCGAATCGAGGACCAAACGCCCCCCACCTCCTTTTGACTGAATATTCATGAAAAAACCGCCTTCTTCTCTCGAAAGGCGGCTCACTGAAGCAATAACAATTGCTCCAATACGTTTGCCTCCATCGTAGAGCTTTAGCACTGTGCGGCATAGGACAAATGCCAGCTGCATTAAAAGTCACCTTAGCTCGATGACCTCTGTTTACCCATTGGCGTCTTTAGACATTTTTGGGCAGCAGCATTTCTCCGCACAGGAGCCTCACCTAACGAGTTGAATCATTTTCCTTCTATGCCGCTTTTGACTATACAGAATGGAGAAAGTGCTGTCAACCGGGGCTATTACTTCCATCCTGTATGTATGTAAATGCTCCATGTGCAGACAATAAAGTGAAACTTCCATCAGAGTTTTTTTCATTCCCATCTGATGGTTAGTTGAACGAATCGGGGTGTTAGTCGCCCGTTATTCCAGAGGTCAGATTTCAGAGGGCAGAGGTAGGAAAAGGCTTTTTTCAAGGTCTTCCGATTTCCGGGTTCCGTTGCCTGACTTCTAGGAAAGCGGGCGCTTATCACCGGGATAAATCCTAAAAGGGGGAGGTAAAGAATGCGAAAGCGGGCAAAAAAACAACTTGGCGACGACTATGACTACAATATTTCGTTATTACAAAAAGAACTACGTGCCGATAAAAATTTTGACATCATTGAACAAGAATATCATTTCGGCGGCAAAAAAATGTCGCTTTACGCGGTCGATGCATTCACCAACGATTTAGTTGTTACCCAAATTATTGAAAATCTATCTGCACTTGACGCAAAAGCGCTCACGAAAGACCCCATCACCCGTCTGGAAGAGCGATTGACCCCCATTGCAGAATTGGAACGGGAACATGAATTAGAGGAATTAACCACCCAAATCCTTTCCGGGCAAGCTGCGTTTATCGTGGAAGGATGCAACGAAGCTTTGCTTATGGATGTGCGGGAATATCCCGTTCGAGAACCACAAGAACCCGATATGGAACGAGTAGCCCGCGGTGCCAAAGATGGATTTGTGGAAACCCTTGTTTTTAACAGCGGTCTCATTCGCCGCCGTCTGCGTGACCCTTCTTTGGTAATGGAAGCCATGCGGGTCGGCCGCCGTTCGAAAACGGATGTCGTCATCAGCTACATTGAATCCATTGCCGACCCGGAACTTATACGACGGCTAAAAAAGAAAATCAACGCCATTGATATAGACGGTTTACCCATGGCCGAAAAAACCATCGAAGAATTTCTTATAAAAAAAAATCTGGCACCATTCCCGCAAGTTCGTTATACAGAACGTCCCGATTCAGCAGCCGTTCACCTTATGGAAGGGCATGTGCTCGTATTGGTTGATGGCTCAAATGTCGTCATGATTGTGCCCACGACCTACTTCCATCATCTCCAACATGCAGAAGAATACCGGCAGGAACCATTCGTCGGCTTTTTTTTGCGGTGGATCCGTTTCTTAGCTGTTTTTATTTCTATCTTTCTTCTCCCAATATGGTTTCTTATTGCAGACAATGAAGCATTCGGTCCGGAAATGTGGGGGTTTCTAGGAATTGAAGAGGATTATAACCTGCCGTTGTTTACGCAAGTTCTCGTTGCTGAATTTGGCCTGCAAGTCTTAAGAATGGCCGCGATTCACACGCCGGACGCATTAGCGACAGCCTTAGGCCTTGTCGCTGCCATTCTTATCGGTGAAATTGGCGTTGAGGTAGGAATATTCACGAATGAAGTCGTCATGTACGCCGCCGTTAGTGCCCTCGCCGGGTACTCTACACCAAGTTATGAGTTGGGGCTATGCAATGTGCTGATACGAATCGCCCTTGTTCTTGCTGTCGGCTTCTTCTCATTGTACGGGTTTGTGATCGCCGGGCTTTTGATCTTCTTAGCACTCGTCAAAACGAAAATATTGAATACGCCTTATTTGTGGCCCTTCCTCCCTTTCAACACTAAAGCTTTTATAGATTTACTGATACGTATGCCGCAGCCGTATAAAAACTTTCGTCCCACTTTCGTTCATCCGCTGGACCAAAAAAGACAAGCGAAAAAGAGATAGCGGGGTCACCGGGCGGGAACCCGGAGTGGTTTTTGCCCCATGACGGGTTCATAGCGACCGTATTCGGGCGGGGACTTCCAGTTCGGGTTTCATGGCGCTCCCATGGCGACCGTATTCGGACGGAGACTTCCAGTTCGGGCTTCATGGCGCTCTCAGGACGACCGAAATCGGATGGAGTCTTCGTGTTCGGGTTTCATGGCGCTCTCAGGGCGACCGTATTCGGGCGGAGACTTCCAGTTCGGGCCTCATGGCGCTCTCATGGCGACCGAATTCGGACGGAGACTTCCAGTTCGGGGTTCATGACGCTCTCATGGTGACCGAAATCGGACTGAAACTTCCAGTTCGGGCTTCATGGCGCTCCCATGGCGACCGAATTCGGGCGGAGACTTCCAGTTCAGGCTCCATGACGCTCTCAGGACGACCGAATTCGGACGGAGACTTCGTGTTCGGGCTCCATAACGCTCTCAGGGCGACCGAAATTGATCGTATCCCTCGGTTTCGGTCACCATGCCCTCCATGGCGACCGGGGCTACGTTTTGTATCCCATTTCCTTCGATTTTTGTGATACATTATGGGTAGATCCTTAACAAAAGAACCGCTTATTTTAGGAGGAGGAGAAACAATGGAACATGTCATTATTACCGGCGCCTCAAAAGGCTTGGGGGATGCGATGAGACGGGCATTTCTCGGGCGGGGAGCGACGGTGCATGCCTTAGCCCGATCACAAATTTCCGAAGCAAAAAATCAATACAGCTACCAAGTCGATGTTAGCGATGTCGACGCGCTCATCCAAACGTTTCAATCGATTTTTTCCAGAATTGATAAACAAACATGCACGGCTCTCACGTTAGTGAACAACGCCGGACTTATCTCTCCCGTCGGACCCGCTGCCCAAAATGATCCGCATGAAATCGCCAAAAGCATTGCCGTGAATGTGAGCGCGCCCATGATTGCGTCGAAAGCGTTTTTGGAACACAGTGAGCATTTTTCTGCAGACCGAATCGTATTAAACATCAGTTCCGGCGCGGGCAGGAGTCCGATGGAAGGCTGGAGCGCGTATTGCACCGGAAAAGCGGGCCTTGATATGTATACAAAAACCGCCGCCCTCGAGCAAAAAGATGCGGCCAATCCCGCCCGTTTTCTTTCTGTAGCACCCGGCATTATCGACACGGATATGCAAACGACGATTCGCGGCACATCAAAGGATTCATTTGAACACGTGGACAAATTCCGAGCTTATAAAGAACAAGGGGCGCTCGTCGATCCGAATGACACGGCAAAAGCCATGCTTCAGTTACTCGATGACCCGAAAGCCAAGAACGGAAAGCTTCTCGATATAAGAGACTATCTATGAGCAAAGGATTGCGCAATGAAGGCGCAATCCTTTTTCAATCGGTCTCTCTTCGCATTTGCCAGCCAAGAATGGCGTTATAAAGCGCGTGAGCGGCAATCGGCGCCCACAAGGTGTGATTCAATAAAAATAATGCGCCTAGCCAAATGCCCATAACAAAAACAACGATGTGCATGAGCATCTTTCCCTTATATTGCGGCACATGCAAGGCGGTGAAAACGAGTGCATTTAAAACGAGCACCAATGCCGTGTTCCATTCATCAATGACTAAACCCATAAGCACGCCACGAAAAAGAAATTCTTCGGCAACACCCGCCCCCAGCGCGATCGTTACAATTCCGCCACGTGCCCGGATGATTTTTTTTAATAGCCGGGTCAAGTCGTTATCCGGCAAATCAATGTTCGTTACCTTCATGATGATAGTCACAACAAGCGCCATGAGCACGCCGCTGCCAAGCCCGATCAAAACATCACGGGTAAAGAATTCCGGGTGAAAAAGCCCTGCTAAAAAAGGCAGCACCTCGCCCCAACGAAAAATGATCGTTACTAACAGCCCGGCGAGAACCATGAAACCAAATCCTTGCCAAACGGCTGTAAGCAAGCGGGCATTGGTTGTTTCCATCAAACCCCTCCTTCGGCTTAACATTAGAAAAACCTAGCTTGGGAAAACCGCCCAAGCTAGGTCCTTGTCATGATCACTGCCTGTCCGATAGCCGGTACTCATAACCATGAACGCCTTTATAATACTCCGGATACATCTCCCCTTCACATTGTTGGCAGGCAAACATCGGCGGCACGCTTGGATCGCCAGGGTCCATGTGATCAAAATCACGAACGACCGTGTAAGGGATCGCTTCGTGTTCATGACACTGTAAACAAACAAAGTTGACGGTCTTGGGATGCTGATTCGTCGGTGGTTTCTTCTTCTTTTTTTGTTTCTTTTTTCGGTGTTTCGATACGGGGGACATGACCGATCTCCCTTTCCAAATAGCTTCTGGCCGTTTCACCCAAGGCGACTTTAACCACTAATCGCCCGTTCTCAAGACAGACTTCTCCCTTATACTCAAAGTAGTTATCACATTTGGGACACCGCAGAGGATCCTTATGTCCGCTGGCTATAACCCGTTCTCTCCAGGTTTGGCGGCCCAAGGTGCGCTTGACCTGGGTGATCCACGTCTTCTTCGTTTTTTGCCACGCCGCTAGTACCTTTTTACTCACGTTCTTCGTTCTTCTCGAGTACAGCCCATAATGACGGATCGTTTTAAACTGTTCATCTGGAATATGGCGAATGAGCCGACGGATGAACTCCTCGGCACTCACGCTCACATGTTTCTCTTTCCCATCTACTTTGTCATGGTACTTAAACGTCACCATTTGTCCGTCATAGGCCTCGATCCGATTGATCCCAATCGCCGGTCGACGCATATAACGGCCAATATATCGGAGTTGGTCTTGCACCTTTCCCCGTTGTTTAGGGGCATAGATATAGAAGCCTTCTCCGTTTTTGGAGAACGCTTGTTGGAGGCGCGCTTGCACGCGTTTCTTGTCTTTTCCGGATAAATGCTTGCGAATCAGCTTCAAAACAACGGCTTGCCATTGTTTGCGAAGCATCTGGAAGGGGAGAAAATCATACGTTTTCCATGCCCCTTTCTTTGTCATCCCGCCCATTGTCACCAGCATGTGAATGTGGGGGTTGAAATTGACTTGGGAGCCAAAGGTATGTAACCCCACAATGATCCCCGGGGTCACTTTTTTCTTCTTCTCGAAATATTCTTTGAGCAACCGTGCGCCTTCATCCATCAACGTTTTCAATAATTCCCGGTGGAGCAGAAACACTTCTCTTAATCCCTCATCGATCGTCAGAATCACATGCCGATGGTTGACCTGGAACACGTCTTCCATGAGCAGACGACTCCATTCCTCGCTTTCTCCAATCGAACAGGTCGTACAAAATCGCCCTTTACAGCGATAGGGGACTTTTCGAGTCTCGTGGCAGCCTTCGCATACAAAGAGCTTGAATCCGTTCTCGGGATTCCCACAATCCCGGAATTTTTCCACTTCTTTATGGACAACAGGGCGGATGCGATCCCCGTGTTTTTCGACAAATTGTTCCCAATGATGATGGTGGTCAAAGAATATACGTCGAAGAATATTAGGTTCCATATCTACACCCTAACACATTCCCCGGCATAGAGGGAGCCAAAATTTATACTTTCTTATCTTTAAACAAAAAAGAGCGACTGCTTCTTTTTATGAAGCAGCCGGATCAATTTGAGCCATAAAATCTTCGACGTGTTGTTCGCTCATTCCGCCGGTTCGAATATGCTGAACTTCGCCGTCTTCGTCAATCAAATAGGTGGCGGGAAGTTCCCCGACGCCGTATTGGTCGAGCACATTGCGGTTTTCATCCATCAGGATCGGAAAATTCAATTGATGGCGCTGGGCAAAACGATCAATCGTTAATTCGGACTCACCAACATTGACAGCCAAGATTTCCACATCTTCATCTGCGTATGCTTGGTACTGATCTTCCATGTAAGGCATTTCCTCTTCACATGGCGGGCAGTACGTTCCCCAGAAATTCAGAAACACGCCCTCACCTTCATAATCGGCAAGTTCCACCCTCTCGCCATCCATGTCCATTAACGCAAAGTTTGGCGCCTGTTCCCCTTCGGAAACCATACTCGGTTCTGCTTGAATAAAATTCGTGTAAAACACATAAAAAACCCCGGCGGTAAGTGTGAGCAATATCGCCGTACGCATCAATAGTCGGCGGCGTTTTCTTTTATACCTTTCCTGTTTATCCATGTTCCCACCTCAACGCAAATTTTACTTATTATAAAGGATCTCACAAGCTCAGGGCGTAACGCAAGTGTGACACACCACTGTTGGATAATTGTCAAAAGCCGCGTCTACAAACTATTAAGCAATCCTTCCCCATTCGTTGTCGGGCGCTGACAAGCGAAATTTTCACAAAGATAATACGTGTTTTTTCCATCTATCGCCGTGAAATCCTTAGCAAATGCCGGCGCATCCTTCTCGCCTTCCCTGATCACGAGTGGCTGGATATGAGGGGTGAAGGACGTTCTTAAATGCCGGATCACGGGATCATCTTCCAAACCATCGCCATTGGTAACAATAACGAGTGTTTTCCCGCGCCATTCATGCATAAGCAACGCCTGCAATAAATGAAGATGCCCGATCGGATAACGCTCTAAGCGCCAACTTGTTGTTTGCAAAAGTTCATGCACGTCATTGAAAAAAGACTGGTCAGCCGTGATTTCCGCCAAACGCAACAATTGCACGGCAGCCACCGAATTGCCGGCAGGCGCGGCTCCGTCCGACCATGATGACGGGCGTGTAAGGAGGGTTTCTGCATCTGTGCCCGTGAAATAAAAACCGCCGCTCTCGGCCTGAAAAAGCCGCTTCATCTCCTGTGCCAGATAACTGGCCTGTTGCAAATATTCCCCTTCATAAGTCGCATCATACAGTTCCAAACTTCCCCACAATAGGTTGGCGTAGTCATCGATGAAGCCTTTTTCCTTTACTTCTCCGTCACGATAGCGAACCATAAGGCGACCTTCCTTGAATAGCTCCGATGTCAAAAACCGATAGGCTTCTTTTGCAAGGTCAATGTAAACAGACTCGTTAAATGTCGCTCCCGCTTTTGCGTATGCGGCGATCATGAAAGCATTCCAGCTTGTTAAAATTTTATCGTCCTTATGCGGATGCACTCGACGTTCACGGACGTGAAACAGCTTGGCGCGGCTTGCATGCAATCGGTGGTCCAACGTTTCAAGCGACACGCCGTGTTTCGATGCTATTTTTTGCAAATCGGCATCGATTTGATTAGGAATGTTTTTTCCTTCAAAATTTCCCATGTCGCTAATGCCATACACATCACAAAATAACGCGCCGTCCTCGTCACCAAGAACGCCCATGATTTCCGCTTTCGTCCAAACGTAAAATTTTCCTTCTTCCCCTTCCGAATCGGCATCTTCCGCTGAGTAAAAGCCACCATTCTCAGCGCGCATCCCGCGCGAAACATAATCCAGGATTTCTTTTGCCGTCTGTTTGTATGACGCAGCGCCGGTTACCTGATACCCTTCCGTGTAGGCGATCGCCAACAACCCGTTGTCGTAGAGCATTTTCTCAAAGTGTGGAACGAGCCAACGATGATCAACGGAATAGCGAGCGAAGCCGCCGCCGATATGATCGTAGATGCCACCGTCGCGCATTTGCTTTAGCGTCCTTTCCGCCATTTCCAGCGAATTGGAATCATTCGCCCAAGTTGCATAGCGAAGAAGGTAGAGAATATGTTGCGGCATCGGGAATTTAGGCTCCCCTTCCAGCCCGCCATACGTTTGGTCGAATTGCTCTTTCAATTGGTTGTATGCATTTTCGAGGGTATGCACGCCGATGTCTTCCGGATCTGCTTGCATCCCCTCGGCCAGCGCTAGCTTCACCCGATCGCCAATATCCGTAATCCGGTCCCGGTTCTTTTGATACTGTTCGGCGAGCTGCGGCAACGCATCGAGCATCCCCGGCATTTGTTGCATGCTTTGTTTCGGCATGTACGTCGCCACGTAGAACGGGGCTTGGTCAGGCGTTAAAAACGCGGTGAGTGGCCAACCTCCGTGGCCGTTCATCGCCTGGCAAGCATCCATATAAATGGAATCAACGTCCGGCCGTTCTTCCCGGTCGACTTTGATGGAAACATAATCGCGATTAAGCAACGCCGCTACTTCCTCGTCTTCAAACGATTCGTGGGCCATAACATGGCACCAATGGCAGGTACTGTAGCCGATGGACAAAAAAACCGGTTTATTTTCCGCTTTTGCTTTCGCAAATGCTTCTTCCCCCCATTCATGCCAATCAACAGGGTTATAAGCATGTTGAAGCAAATAGGGAGATTTCGCATGGATCAGCGTGTTCGGGTTTTCTTGAGCAAACATCGTATCACACCTTTCTCCTTTATCATCCGTTGTACCCTTATTGCCTACGTATAAAAACAAAATACGCCATGGGATATGCGGACATCTTCAACTACTATTGAATTTACGAAGGAATATCTTGCCGGCCGTATTAGAAAATAAGCCCCCGCATTCAAGTAGGAGCGAATTCTCATTTTAACAGCATTCACGTAAACCTTTTAATAATTTTCAACACGAACGTACAATCGCTTTTTGCCGTGCTACAATCGTCTAATGAGGAAGGGGGAGGTGGTTGGATGACGGCATTCGAAGCAATAAGTTTAGTCGCACAGGCGACTATAACACTCATTGTATCCATTGTCGTCTTCTAAACAAAAAGAAGAAGTAACCGCCCCCGACCATGGTAGCGATTACTTCTTAGGATTGAACATCTTAGTGGTCAACCGCTCTTTATGGAGCCGGATTGTAGTTGCCGGTACCGGACAATTATTTCTGTTCGATACCTATTTCTAAGCATAGTATATAATGAAATCATTATACTATCAATTTATCATTGCTGGTCAGTCGGGATTTCGAGTACCTCTGCCTTTCAGTCAGCGGTGCTGTAAAAAACATGCGCTACCCTACTCTCCGCTCCCAACTCAAGACTCGCATAGGAATAAAACGGATTGGCTCGTTTATCCGTTGGGGAGCCGGGGTTGATGAGCAACTGTTTCTTGAAATACCTTAGCGACGGAATGTGGGAATGGCCAAAAATGATGATGTTAACATCCTGTTCCGAAAATGCCTCAACCGCCCGTCTTTCAGTCGAATTTCCGTGTCCATGCCCGTGCACGATGCCAATGCTGTATCCGTTCAGTTCGAGGACCTGCTTAGCCGGAAAACGTACACGGACCCCATCGTCATCGATATTGCCATGTACTCCTTCCACCGGGGCATAAGCGGCAAGCGCATCGTACACGCCCAAGGTCGACCAGTCTCCTGCATGAATAATAAAATCAACATCCTCCAGTTCCTGTCTAAGCCTGAACGGTAACTTTGGGACCTTTCCTTTCATATGCGTATCCGAAACGACGATGACTTTCAACATAAACACCTCGCTTCAAGTTGTTATGCGGGAACGATGTTCCTAACTCCAGAGCTTCCCCTCATTCATTCAACGCCGTCTCCAACGTGTCGATGTTCATCTCCATCATACTAAAATAATCTTCGCCATTTGCCATGTCTTCTTCAGAGACGGATTCCATGTTACGAAGAATCAGGCTTTCCGCGCCGATTTCCTCTTGAATCACTTCGGTCACTGTGCTGCTTACGTTATTTTCGAAAACTACGTAACCGATGTCGTCCTCTTCCGCGATCTCGACGATTTCGGCAAGCTCTGCCTGGGAAGGCTCTTCGTTTGAAGAAAGCCCGAGAACACTCAATTGCTCCAATTCATAGCGATCTTCCCAGTAACCATAAGCGGCATGGGAGACAATGATCTGATCGCGCTCAGCCTCTGCAAACGTCGATTCCAACGTTTGATCGAGTGCTTCCAAATCATCTCGAAGCGCTTCATAGTTTTCCGTAAAATAGGCTTCCTGCTCAGGTCGCAACGCGATAAGTGTATCCTTAATATTTTCCGCAACATCTATACTACGGATCGGATCAATAAAAATATGCGGGTCGCCGTCTCCGTGCTCAGCGTCGTGTTCATGATCGTGGTCATGGCCGTGGTCGTGGTCGTTGTCAATAAGTTCAACACCCTCCCCCGCCGGGATCATATCCACATCCTCATCAGCAAGCATCTCTTCTGCTGTTTCGACAAAACCTTCCATGCCCACGCCGGAATGGATAAAGGCATCGCTTTCCGCGAGTTCAATCAACTCATTGGCTGTCGGTTCAAAAGAATGGGCGTCTGCATTCGGAGGATAGATGCTTTCTGCTTCCACTTCATCGCCGCCAATTTTAGACGCAAAGTCTTCCAAAGCAAAAACAGTTGTATGAATTTCTAACGGGTCCCCATCCCTTTCGTTATCCGAGCTTTCTCCTTCTTGACAACCGGCAAGCGCAATGCCGGAACTCATCATCAAAACAAATAATTTTCGCATCCTTAACATCCTAATAAATGTAATTGTTACGATTTAAGGTTAGAGGATCGTATCTTGTATGTCAATGCCTCTCTACATTTTTCCGGTCATCTAGTATACTTGGAATAAGCAAAGAACCGGAAAGGGCTCAATTTATGGATGTAGCAACCGTCACGCTCGCGATTGTAACAATGGCGCTTATCATTGTGCTTGGGGCAGCCGTCGCTTTTCGCTTTCCAATCACGGACAATACGAAGCAGCTTTTCATGGGCATTATCATTAATATCGCTGTACCGGCCATTATTTTAAACGGCATCTTTAACACGGACATATCCGAACAAATCATGCAGCAAGCGGTTATGATCTTTATTTTTTCGATTATTTTACATGCAGGTGCCGTTTTTTTTGCTTTTTGGATCGGCCGCATGTTTCGCTTTCCATCGTCCTGGGCAAAAAAACTCGCGATTCTTTCCGCGTTCGGCAACACCGGATTTATCGGCATCCCGCTTAGTTTCACCATTTTCGGTCCGACCGGCGGATTGCTCGCATCCGTATTTAATGCGGGGCTTGATTTACTTATTTTTTCGCTCGGGATTTTCATGCTGCAATCCTATGGACGCTTTGACTTCCGGCAATTAAAAGCGTTGCTTAACACTCCATTAATCGCCTTGGTCGTCGGTGGACTATTTGCAATTAGCGGCCTGGATGCCCCTATCATCCTCCAAGACTTGACCGAGATGTTGTCCAGCCTTTCGGCGCCACTCTCGATGCTATACATCGGCTTTTTGTTGCCTCCTTTTTTTAAAAAAGGACAAAAATTTGTATTTCCGGAGCTTTGGTTTCCATTATCCATGCGTCTGCTCATCATTCCGATCATTAGCATTACCATCATCGCTTTTTTGCCGGTGGATGATTTCTTGAAACAATTGTTCATTATCCTTGTGCCCTTGCCGACGTTCACCTTGGCAACCGTTCTTTTTTCACGGTACACGGATCATGAAAATGAATCGGTGATGACAATCATCTATTCAACGATCCTTTGCCTGATCACCATTCCGATTATTGCCGTCTATGCCAATTTTCTATCTTAACGAGGAGGAGTATTTATGCGTGAAGCATTAATTGTCATTGATTATACGAATGATTTCGTGGCACCGGAAGGAAAATTAACATGCGGGGAGCCAGGTCAAAACATAGAGGGGATGGTAACATCCATTTTGGAGCAGTTCCATCAGCAGGAAAAAGAGATTTTCTTTGCCGTCGATGTGCATGATGAAAATGATCCTTATCATCCTGAGACCGAATTGTTTCCACCCCACAACATCCGTGGAACGAGCGGACGCGACCAATATGGACAGGTCCAAACGTTTATCGAAAAACTCGGTGCGGAATGGCCGGATCATATCCACTGGTTGGATAAAACCCGTTACAGTGCATTCACCGGCACACCTTTGGAACTGCAATTGCAGGAAAGAGGCATTACCCACCTCCATCTCGTCGGCGTGTGCACGGACATCTGTATTTTGCACACCGCCGTCGATGCCTATAATCGCGGGTTTACACTGACGATCCATGAAGATGCTGTGCAAAGTTTCAACGCCGATGGGCACACATGGGCACTCGGCCACTTTAAACATTGCCTTGGTGCGAATGTTGTCACAGGTTAACACCATAGAAAGCGAGGATCAAAATGAAACCATACGTTTACATTGCACACCCTATTCCATCAAAAGTAGAAGCTTATATCGCCGAACATTGCGAGTATAAAATCTGGAATGAAGCAAACGAGAAGATACCCAAAGGTCAATTAAAAGAAGAATTAAAAAGCGCCGATGGCGCCATTCTAACAGGATATGACGTCGACGAAGCGTTGCTCGCGGACACAGAGAAGCTCAAGGTTGTAAGCACGGTCTCTGTTGGGTATAACCGCTATGACACGGCTGCACTAAAGAAGCACAACGTTTATGGCACCCATACGCCCCATGTTCTCGATGAAACGGTCGCTGACTTGATTTTCGGGCTCGTTTTATCCGGCGGACGCAGGATTGCCGAACTCCACGAGTATGTGAAAGGGGGACATTGGGGCGAGGAACCGGACAGCGCTTTTTATGGCTATGACATTCATCAGCGCACGCTCGGGATCATCGGCATGGGGAGAATCGGTGAAAAAATCGCAAAGCGGGCACGGTTTGGCTTTGACATGGCCATTCGTTATTACAACCGGTCCCGGAAACCGGAAATGGAGGAAAAATACGATGCCGTTCGTCTCGAATTGGACGAGCTCTTGAAGCAAGCCGATTTCGTCGTGCTTATCGTTCCTTTAACGGACGATACCTATCAATTAATCGGCCAACGTGAACTCGAGTTAATGAAATCCAGTGCGGTTCTGATCAACGGGGCGCGAGGGCCGGTCGTTGATGAAGACGCGGTTGTCCAAGCTTTAAAAAATGAAACGATCTTCAGTGCCGCACTCGATGTTTTTGAAAAAGAACCGCTTCCGAGCGATCACCCACTGCTGTCTTTGCGCAATGTGACGTTAACGCCGCACATCGGATCCGCTACTCGAAACACAGATGAATCCATGATGATGCGAGCCGCCGAAAACATGGTCCAAGGCGCTTACGGAAAGACGCCGAAAGACGTGGTTAAAGAGTTGCGGTAGGGAAAAATTTACTTAAGCAAAAATAAACGATGCTTGCTTTATTTACACTATCAGAAAGTATCAATTGCTCGGATGGTCGGATAAGAAAGACTTTGACTTTCGCCATCCTTGGCGATAAGTCAAGTTTTTTGGGACAAAGACACTAGTGCAGAAGAGTTGAATTAAATGATCACACCGCTGCCGGCCACGCGTGAGACTGTCTGTTGGCGACCGAAAGACGTCTGACTTTCGGAGTTACGGCGTCAAAAGTCGTCTTTGATAACCGAACGGCTTTCGCTTACCGGCGTTAGGTCGTCAAAAGCTTTCGTTGGCAACCTAACAGCTTTTAAAAGCTCGAATTAGGGAACCAAAGCTAGTGTCGTGGATAAGTTGACCTTCGAAAATCGACAGTAGAATGCCAATAGGTCGGAACGAATCAATCTTGATTGGTGTGATCAAGAGATTCAGCCACTCTGCACTAGTGGATTATGGCTGAATTTCCTCACACTTGATGATTTTTACCTTCCGGTTGTTCCAAATGACTCACTCATGACACCTCTGATTAGGATATTATTGCTTTTAGAGGTGTCATAACTCGTTCATGGCACCCCTGATTGGATTATTTAACCTTCGAGTGGTTCCATGACTCATTCATGGCACCTCTAATTGGGGTGATCTTCCTTCTAGTGGTCTCATAAAAGGGATTTCGGACGTTCTCTTCGCGAGGGCTAATATTAAACGCGCTTCTATTTTTGGTATCGCAACCACTGGGTGGGGATCTGGCACGTTTCCTAAATTTGGCGCACAACAACGATGGGGATCGCTTATTTCAGCCGTCCTGCACTAGGATAAGGATTCGATTTGGTTTATCCCCCAGGCTTCCCTTCGTTTGAGGAATTAGGTCAGAGTTGTAATCCCTTTCAATCCGCTTTTCCTCTGTTTGAGGGACTGGCTTGAAGAGCCACTAGTAAAAACGGCTAAATTTGGGGTTAAACCTGTGTAGGGAAGTCTTCTACACATCCATTTTCTATTTTAGGTGCCCGCCTCCGATGCTGAATGACCGACTAATACAAGCCCTCTGCACTATAGACGTCCGTCCCGCGTGATCTTCATTCATCTAATCATCGAACTGAAAAGAGCGTGCAATAATGCACGCTCTATTTCTTCCTAAATCAATTGATAAACAGACTTGCGATTCTCCACTTCTTCATTAATTATTTAATGCAATTTCCAATGTTTCAATGTTCATTTCCATCATACTGAAGTAATCTTCACCTGCTTCAAGGTCGTCTTCAGAGATGCTTTCCATATTTCGCATGATCAAACTTTCCGCTCCAATTTCATTTTGGATCACTTCGGTTATGTTACTGCTCACATTATTTTCAAAGATAACATATCCCAAGTCATTCTCTTCAGCAGTATTGACTAATTCAGCCAAATCTGATTGTGAAGGCTCTTCGGTAGAAGAAAGACCGTGAACGCTCAGCTGCTCAAGCCCGTACCTTTCTTCCCAATAGCCATATGCAGCGTGTGAGACAATGATTTGATTACGATCGGCTTCATCAAAGACGCGTTGCAGTTCTTGATCGACGTCTTCTAAGCCTGCGCTCAACTGCTCAAAATTCTCTTCAAAATATGCTTCTTCCTCTGGCAATAATTCAACCAACTCATCTTTAATGTTTTCCGCCAGTTCAATACTTCGTACAGGGTCGAGGAAAATATGCGGGTCACCATCGCCGCCTTCCCCGTCATGATCATCGATCTCAATGGTCACTGGCGCCGATTGGGCATAAGCTTCATGGTCATCATCGTACAATACGGCCATCAGCTCTTGACCGTCTTCGGCCGGGGCTTCATATTTTTCGGTATCTTGGTCCGACACCGCCTCCCATTCACCATCCTCACCATCGCGGGAATACCAGTGCCAGTGGTCATAATCTACGTCTTCATTCAACTCGGCAGTTAATGAAACATCATCTCCCGTATGGTAATGATCAAGTAATCCTTCAATCTCTACACCTTCCGATGCTTGCTGATCGTGGCCATTCCCATTGTCGTCATCGTCTTCTTCATGGCCGTGATCATGGTCCTCTTCGTTGCTATTCCCGTCATCATGATCATCGATTTCAATGATCACCGGCGCAGATTGGGCATAAGCTTCGTGGTCATCATCATACAATACGGCCATCAGCTCTTGGCCATCTTCCGCCGGGGCTTCATATTCTTCGGTATCTTGGTCCGATACCTCCTCCCATTCTTCATCTTCACCATCACGGGAATACCAGTGCCAGTGGTCATAATCTACGTCTTCATTCAATTCAGCAGTAAGCGAAACATCATCTCCCGTATGGTAATGATCAGCTAACCCTTCAACCTCCACACCTTCCGACGATTGGTGATCGTCATCGTTTCCATGCGCATCATCTTCCCCATCATCGTGGCCATCTCCACGTAAATCGATGTTTTCTGCGGCCGGAATGATGTGAGCATCCTCGTCAGCAAGTGCATCGTCCACCGTATCCGCGAACGGTTCCATCCCTGTTAAACCAGAATAAATAAAGGCATCTGATTCAGCAATTTGTACCATATCATTAGAAGAAGGCTCATAAGTATGCGCATCTGCATTCGGTGGATAGACACTTTCTGCCTCCACAAATTCCCCACCAATTTTTTCTGCAAAATCTTCCAGTACATAAAGGGAAGTGTAAATGGAAAGCGTATCCTCAGCATTTTCTTCGGGTTCACTCTCTTCCTCTGTTTCTTCAGCTTGACAACCGACAAGCATCAATCCCAACACTAAAAATGTTACGTATACATAAGGCTTCATAAGGCTTCCTCCTCCAGTTTCAATCCTTTACACTTAATTACTGGTCCGCTTTTTTCTCATGCGATTTTCGATTTTCATCAAACCACCCCTCCATCTTGCTCCAATAATCATCACTTTTTTATGCATGTTTCGTTTCTCCATCCGCCAATAAACTAGAATATCCCCCATTTCGGTATGAAACCTTCCAAATCACACAATGTTGCGGATACGGATAAATTTTCGGTCTGCAAGCAGAAGACCTCTTGCTACATGCAATGCAATGCAATGTTTTCTTTTGATCATTTATCAACTTGCTTTCTTAACGCCCGGGATCTGTCCTTTATGTGCGTACTCACGAAAAGCAATACGGGACATTTTATATTTTCGCAACACGCCACGCGGACGCCCCGTAATTTGGCACCGGCTTGTCAACCGAGTTGGCGATGAATCGCGCGGGAGTTTTCGCAAGGCTTTATAATCCCCTTCTTCCTTCAGCTTTCTGCGAAGCTCCGCATACTGTGCAACAAGTTGTTCTCGTTTTTGCTCTTTCACGATCTTCGATTTTTTTGCCATTCATCGTCACCCTTTCAATTTTAAAACGTAATGATTACGATCTAAGATTAAAGCAACTTTTTCCCATTGTCAAATGGAAAAAAACTTATATCCTAATCTTTTTTATTCAAAATATTTCTTCCACATGGTTGATAATCATACTGATCGCGGCTTTACTGCCTTCACTGGCAGCAATAACAAGCTGAGAAGGGCCAGTTGCATTGTCTCAGCTTGCATAAACTCTCTTAATTAACATTTGTACGGCCATAGGGATCGGCTTTAATTCCCTATATCATTCATCTCCAAATCCAGATCCTCTGCAAAGAAATAGTTGGTTTCATAACTTTGACCGTCCTCCGTTTGAATCAGTAAAGAAGCGGTAGCATGTGCAATATCCACACCCCCGATTCTCTTGAACGGATACCGTAGGACTTTCTTAAATCTTCATGAGCCGCTTTTTTAAAGTCAGCCGGTTTGATTCCATCCCTGGTAATAAAATTATGAGATTCATGTGTAACCGTTATGAGGCGTATCATCTCAAAATTTATATAACTTCCCTATTGTTTTTCTTCGAATATGATGGTAATATACAAAGCGTAATTATTACGATTTACATAAAAAAGGAGTGAACTTGTATGAGTAAAAAACTACTCAGAAGCGCAGGAATCGTATCTGTGGCCCTGATGCTTGCAGCATGCCAGGATTCTGCTGCAGACGAGGAAGATACCGAAGTGGCGGAAGAGGAGACAGCCACAGAAGATGAGGAGGCAACCGAAGAAGAGGAGCACGACCACGATCATAACCATGAGTCCGAAGAAAATGCAGAAGCAGGCGATGCCGAAATTGAAGGATTCATAGACCATTACCACACTGGTGATACAGTGGAACTTACGGCAACAACTGAAGAAGATGAAGGCGATGGCCATTGGCACTGGTATGTCCGAGGCGGAGATGAAGGTGAATGGGAAGAGGCTGACGGCGGCGATGGAGATACATTCGAAGCTGAAGCGGTAGACCAGCAGCAGATAAAAGCGACATTATACGATGATGATCATGAAGCCATCAGTGAAACCGAACCTGTTACCGTCATCATTGATGACCATGATGGCGATGTCTATGAAGGATACTTCGATGATGAAGATGTTGAAGACAGGGATATTTCTGACTGGGCAGGAGAGTGGAAGTCTGTCTATCCTTATTTTGAAGAAGGTGACCTTGACGAAGTATTTGAACATAGAGCTGAAGAAAGTGACGATATGTCATTTGAAGATTACGAGGCATATTATGAAACAGGTTATGCCACGAGTGTAGATAACATCGAAATAACAGAAGATGGAGAGTTTACATTCCATGACGACGATGCAACATATTCGGGAACCTATGACTATGATGGTTACGAAATCCTGGAATATGAAGCAGGCAACCGTGGTGTTCGCTACATCTTCGAATTGGATGAAGGAGACGATGAAGCACCACAGAATATCCAGTTTAGCGACCATATCATCGCGCCACAGCCTTCTTCCCATTTCCACATCTATTGGGGAGATGACAGAGACGAGCTTCTGGATGAAGTTGACCATTGGCCAACCTACTACCCTGTAGATTGGAGCGTCGATCAGATCGTAGATGATCTGCTTCTGCACTAATCCAATGAGATAATGAAAAGAGTTATTAGCATATGTGCTGCCACTCACGAAAGAAAGCTTCCCTTTATAGGGGAGCTTTCTCATATATGTTTATGATTGTGTGTATGTTTGATCTATCATCTAATGTGTTTCTCCTTCCCCATTTGAACCAGAAACAAACTTATATAAGTGTTCTACTTAAATGTTTAATAATTTTTTCTTTCCGTTTTTCGCCTACCTTCTGTAAAGCTCCCATCCCCCCCATAAGTAAGTCGAATGCTTTAATGGCCCTTCCCACCATAAGAAATCCTGCTCTAATGATAATAACCTGAAGGAAAAATTTATGCGTGAAATACCGTGCTGATTTTCAAAAACGATCTCTAGTGCTTTGCCGCACAAGTTGGAAAAGGGGTTTTGCTTTACTCATTCGCCTTCATTAGCGCTAACTGTTTATCCTAAAACCTAGCCGTTCAGAAAAAATCGAACTCGTCGTACACATAGGGTTGATCAGGCTCAGGAATTTCCTCAATCTCAGCAGCTTTTACATAAGGATCGGAGCCTTCACCATTCTCGTTATTCGCTAATTCTCCTTTTACGCGAACCCAAGAATCCATTTCATACAGTTGGGCGTCTTCTGCACTTACGTGAAAAGCGTATACAACGGCATCTGCCAAACAGCATGTAATCGCAAAACGAGCGACAAGAAATTCATCGTCATTCATGGCAGGATCCTTATAAACAAATCCGGTAAAATCCATGTCTTTACCATGAAGGCGCTCGCCGCCTTGCCCAATCCCTCGCATGACGTCGACATAGTTTTCATCGTCTAACACAATCTCTGTTTGCTCTGCCAATTTTTCTGCCATATCTTCCCCTTGCTCTTGCCTGACTTCTTGTTCACTAATCACAGCTGAATTCGAATCACTGGTCGAGCTGTTTTCTTCTTGCGAGGAAGGTTCAATGGTTTGTGTACCCCGATTTGCAACAATTTCACTATTGAGCGTTGCCGATGGCAGCAATATACCGGCAAAAATTGGGATAAGGAATAAACTATACACGACAATATTAATACTCGTTCGCGCAGGAATATGATGGTCCTCGTCATGCGAATGAACATCTTGGGAGTTGGCACTTCTAAAAATTTGAAAAAGCCCAAGGACAAAAAATATGACGGTCGTCAAATAGCTAAATCCAACCATGCTTGGCGCGATATAGACATAGATAGTGTCCGACAGCAATAACGAGAGCAACAATATAGCAAACCCTAACATAATGACGCCGCGAAAAAAAATGTGAAAAGTTACATCGATATTTTTAACCATAGCATTCTTTCTCCTTCATTAAAGAAAAGGTTGTAAGATCATAATTGCAGTGAAGACAATGACGGTTGTTGTACCAATGACGACAAAAACCACGCGTGTTTTAAACAAAGCAATCATCATGATGGTATTTTTCAAATCAATCATCGGACCGTAAACCAAGAAAGCAAGCAAGGATCCATTGGTAAACGTAGACCCAAAAGATGCAGCCACAAAAGCATCCGCTTCCGCGCATAGAGACAGAAGATAGGCTAAGCCCATCATGGCAATTGTTGAAGCAACCGCATCATCCCCAATAGAAAAAAGCAATTGACGATCAAAGAATGTTTGAAAAACCGAAGCAATAAAAGCTCCGATAATAAAGTATTTTCCGATCATAAAAAACTCATCGACAGCATGATACAACCCTTGGGATAATCGGTGTTGGGAATGGCCATGGTCATGTTGACAACAAGCGTGATGGACAGATGGGTGGGATCTTAAAGGTTGCTGATTTTTTAACAAACGATAAACGATGCCCCCGATAAGGATGGAAAGAACGAGCGCCAACCCCATACGCCAGTATAAAATCGATAGATTGTTTTGAAACGCGAAAAACGTAGAGGCGCCCACAATAGGATTTAAGATTGGCATCGACATCATAATGACGACACCAAGATGTAACGGCAATCCTTTACTAATTAATCTTCGTACAACCGGAACAACAGCGCATTCACAGATGGGAAGAAGAATGCCCACCATTGTTGCAGGAAATAGCGCGATCATTGGTGATCTTGGCAATACTCGATGAATCCAATCTTCCTTAACGAACACTTGGACAATGGAAGAAAAAAGGACACCCATAAGTAAAAAAGGAAACGCTTCTAAAACGATGCTTATAAAAATAGAGTGTACCTGTAACCAAGACGCGGGAATAGCTTGAACTTCCTCAAGTGCTTGAAAGGGCTCTGCAAAAATGAGCGCGGCAAAAAATAAAAAGAGGATGAGTATGCCTAGCGAATCTTTTAGAAACGTGCCCCCATGTTGTTTTTTCATAGAATATTAGCCCTCGTCTTTTTTGAATTTTAATAGATACTATGAAAAATGATCGGAAGGTATGACTTTTCGGTTTAGCGAAAAAACATAGAACTGCAGAGCACATTAGAAAACGTTGACTTGTCGCCAAGGATAGCGAAAGTCAACGTTATTTCTTATACTATCATCCGAACAATTTATACATTCTGATAGTGCTAAAAAGCCACCTGAGACAGGTGGCTTTAAAATAAGGGGATAACTTGAGTATAATTCACAATAAGTTTCCTATAAACAATTTTCTTTCCTTAAGGAAAATGTTTAAGTGACCTGCTTGTTTGAAATCATAATGATGCTCAATACGGAAATGGACTGAAAATGATCCATTGGAACAAAGACCCCGTCACCTTCCCAAAAATGACTGCGAATAAGAGCCACATAATGCGATCAACGAGGCCTGTCCTTTTTGCCAAAACAGGAAGCACATTAAGGACTTCCGTCAATGCAGCTGCAAGCGCGCCTACGAACATGCCCGAGAAAATTCCAGTGATGATGGTGCTCAACAGCGGCAAAGAGAAATGAATATTCCACTGTCCAAAAACGGTGAAAATAAAAGATCCAAGGATAACAGCCCATTGATAAGCATGAACATAAGCTTGTGTTCTCGTTAATTGCGTCAAACGTTGAATAACGCCTAAAATCGTCAAAAAAGCAACCAACCCTGCCCCTATAATTAAACCTTCGGAGAATCCGGAAACAATAATAAAAATTGCATCGAGCACATTCATTCGTCTTTTTTGTCCTCCTGCTGCTTATCCATCACGGTATATTCATCTAAATTTTGCTGGTAATTAAACATCTCGACTTCCAATGGGCTCGGTTCTTCATTGAATTTCTTTTTAAATACGCGGTTGAAAAATAGTATCATCCCTAAACCAATCCCAAGTGAATACGGAATCTGGAGTATTAAGGGATACTCATCTTCTTGCCCTGTCAGCATGAAAAACATTTTTTTGTGAACGGCCGACATATTAACGTCTTCATGAAAATGCATAATGGCTAAGCCCGAGCCGAAAAACAACAATAACCAAACAAAACTGACACGCATGAAAGTGGGAGATTTTGAAGATGACACAATTTCCAATATCGTATGATTTTCACCAAGGCTTTCAACATTCATTTCCGGAAACATTTTTTTAATAAAACGAATCACTTGCAGAGAGTCAATGGTGGCAACTCTCCCATCATTTTCGGACACTGTATAGATTGGCGTCTCCAATAGTTCCCCCGGCTCGTTGGAGGGAAGAATATATTGTGCGATATCTTGTAAATAGACGGATTGATCAGGATTAACCTTTACCCGTGGGTATAAACGTATGTATATAAGCCTCTCCATTTATCCTTCCTCCAAGTCTGCGATATGCGACCATATATGTAGAATGTGTACATTAGTGTCGGACTATGCGTATTTACGTGTTCGTAAAAAAACCTCCTACATTGGCAGAAAAAGTGTTTTCTTCCAATCCAGGAGGGTATGGGCCGTTCTTTCAGCTGTAGGCTTTCCAAAAATTTGTTCTACAAGATACATTGCCATGTTTATTCCGGAAGAAACGCCGGCAGAGGATATAAGATTATGAGTATGAACGACTTTGCTGACCGATAAAACCTGAATATGAGGATACTTTGCTTGTAGGTCTTTCACAGCAAGATGATGCGTTGTTGCCTTTTTTCCATCCAGCAATCCAGTTGCTCCCAAGATATACGTGCCAGTGCAAACAGAACATATATAGTCACTATTTTTGTGTTTAATAATCCAATCTTTTACCTTTTGATTCTTAGCCACAGATTGAACCGCCTTCAAAGGCCCCCTTGGAATGATGAGAATATCTATTTCAGGAGCATTAACAATGCTAAAATCAGGCATGATTTTTACTCCTGAATGAGTTCTTATTCGTTGTCCAAACTCTGTAATAGTGAATATCTCAACTTGATCACCTTTATTGTATGAAGTGAAAGATAACACTTCTGCAAGACCGACAAAATCTAAACTATCTACATAATCATAAAGAAAAATGCCTACTTTTCTTATTGTCATCTAAAATCACACCTTTGATCGTTATTATAGCATCCCTCTCGCAAAGCATAATTTTTTTGCACATGGGCAAAATTCAAATAAACGACATAGGAGTGTGTGCTGATGGTCGCCGTTTCTGTTTTATTGATGATTGGGGGTTTACTGATTATTAATGGCGTTTATGCTTATCATTCCAAACACATTGATGCTCATTTTCTTTCAACTCTATGGTACTACGTGAAAATACTTCCCTTGTTGCTTAGTTCCATATTGATGATTGGATACGGTGTTAAATTTTTAACAAACAGTTTTCATCATCTCACGTTTGCGCTCATTGTCTCAAAAGGTTTGGAAATTTTAGCAAGTGTATTAATTGGTTATCTCTTCCTTAAAGAAATCCCCACTTGGCGAACAGGACTGGGGATTGGAATCATTCTAATTGGATTTTGGGTTGTAAAAGGAAAATGAGAAAAGAGGATATGGCCATGACCCCTTTTCTCAAGATCCATCAATTGGAGAAGTATTCACCCATTAATAGTATAACGGATAATGATTTGGTTGTAAACAATTATTTTTCCTTAGGGAAACTTTCTCTTTAGATGCACGATGAAATTTATACAAATCGATTATTTTTTATTGACAAATCATTCTCCCGGGAATACCATGTAACTATAAGTTGCACAGAGGAAACATTTATTGCTTATGCAAAATTGTTTGTCCTAAAGAAATTTTTTGCTTTACTCTCGTGCTCAGCTTGCAAAACATAGAAGAAATGGGGAGTGGAAATTGAAGAAGCCAACTGTTATCTTTTTATCTGCATTTACAAGCATGGGGGTGTTGCTAGCCGCTTGTAGCGATGAAGAATCGACTGCGGAGGGAGACGATTCCGCGGAAGGGGAAGAAGAAACCACGGGGGATGGTCCCATCCAAGTGACATCGACGACTAGCCAAATCAGTGATATCGTGGAAAATGTCGGCGGGGAACACGTAGACAACACCGGGTTAATGGGACCCGGCATTGACCCGCACGATTATGAAGCTTCCCAGGGAGACGTAGAAACGCTGGATGAAGCGGATGTTATTTTTTGGAATGGATTGAACTTGGAAGAACAAATGGCGGATATGTTGGAACAAATGGCGAATGATCAACCGGTGTACGAATTGGGGGAAAATGTTCCGGACGAAGATATTCTAGAGGATGAAGAAGAAGCCGGAACGCCTGATCCACACATTTGGTTTGACCCTGAAATTTGGGCTGATGCGGCGGTTGAAGGGGTCGCAGATGGTTTAGCAGAGGCCGATCCTGAAAATGCGGATGACTATCGAGCAAACGCAGAAGCGTATATCGATGAACTCGATGGACTGCAAGAATGGGCTCAAGATCGGGTCGAAGATATTGACGAAGAAAGCCGCGTGCTTGTGACCGCCCATGACGCATTCCAATACTTCGGTGACGCCGTAGGCATGGAAGTGATGGGTCTGCAAGGCATTAGTACAGAGGCCGAGGTCGGGCTAAGCGATGTGCAGGATGTTATTGATGAAATGATTGAACGGGATGTTAACGCGCTTTTTTCCGAAACGAGTGTTGACGATAGTGCCGTTGACGCTGTCATCGAAGGTGCGCAAGAACAAGGACACGAGGTTGAAAACGGCGGTGCGCTTTATTCCGATGCGATGGGAGAACCCGACACTGAAGAGGGTACGTATGTCGGGATGTACGAAGCGAATGTCAATCAAATCGTGGAAGCCTTGGAATAAGTGAATGATAGCGGGGAGGGAAGCGTTCGAGGTCCGCTTCCCCCCGCCTATTTTCTGAGACCATTAATTATTCGAAGGAGGAACGTAACATCATGAATCCAATAACTGCAACGAACGTTACCGTTGCCTATCACCGCAAACCGGTCCTCCAAAGTATTAATTTTGAGGCACCGGAAGGCAAACTTATCGGCATCATCGGTCCCAATGGAGCGGGAAAATCAACATTGTTGAAGTCGATTCTCGGTCTTGTGCCAAAGGCCTCCGGTGAAGTAAACATTTATGGAAAAGCCTACCGTAAGCAACGGCAAAAGGTCGGTTATGTTCCGCAAAGGGGTTCGGTCGACTGGGATTTTCCGACGAATGCTCTCGACGTCGTGCTCATGGGGCGATATGGGCAGATCGGTATGTTTCGCAGAGTAAAAAAGAAGGACCGTAGAGAAGCCATGTCCTGTCTTGAAAAAGTCGGCATGGATCAGTACGCAAACCGGCAAATCAGCCAGTTGTCGGGTGGCCAGCAACAGCGTGTGTTTCTCGCCCGCGCACTCGCGCAAAACGCGCAAGTCTATTTTATGGATGAACCGTTTGTCGGCGTAGATGCCGCTACGGAGAAAGCGATTATCCAGCTATTAAGCGAGCTAAAAGACCAAGGGAAAACCGTTCTCGTCGTTCATCATGATTTGCAAACCGTCCGGGACTATTTTGACTGGATCATGCTGCTAAATGTCCGGAAAATCGCTTTCGGGCCAACGGCGGAAACGTTTAAAAAAGATCTTTTGCAAAAAACATATGGCGGCAAATTAACACTCCTCGACCAGGAAGAAGAACAGGGAGTGACCACACTTGCTTGAAATACTCTCTTACCCGAATGTCCAATGGGTGCTCTTCGCGACCGCCACGCTCGGAATCGCCAGTGGAGTGCTCGGAAGTTTCGCGCTGTTGCGCCGGCAAAGCTTGGTCAGTGACGCCATGAGTCACGCTGCCCTCCCCGGCATTTGCATCGCATTTCTCATCGTCGGTGAAAAAATGATGGGCGCCTTGTTGTTGGGAGCAGGATTGACGGCTTATTTGGGGACGTATTGCATTCAAACAATCGTCTATTATACACGCCTGAAAACAGATGCGGCCATCGGTTTGGTTTTATCTGTTTTTTTCGGTGTCGGCATCGTTCTCCTCACCTTTATTAACAATCTTCCCATCGGAGGTCAAGCCGGTTTAAATCAATTTATTTTTGGGCAGGCAGCCGCGATGACGAGCTTAGATGTCCGTGTTATTTCTTCAGTCGCCGTCGTTTTGATCATAATTACTATTTTACTTTTTAAAGAACTGAAATTGCTTGTTTTTGATCGGGAGTTCGCACAGGGCATTGGTTTGCCTACTGCTGTCCTCAATGGTCTTTTAATGACGATGATCGTGGCGGCTGTCGTCATCGGCCTCCAAGCGGTAGGTGTCGTTTTGATGGTCGCGATGCTGATTGCACCTGCGATTACCGCTCGCTATTGGACAGATCGGTTGGACTTCATGGTCATTTTGTCAGGCTTTTTCGGTGCCATTTCCGGTATTTTGGGCACAATGATTTCGGCGCCGATTTCCGGTATGCCTACAGGGCCGCTTATAATTGTTGCTGCTTGTATAGTATTTTTTGTTTCCCTGATCATTGCTCCAAAAAAAGGATTGGTTGTTAAAGCTTACCGTTTGCAGCAATTGCGCAAGCAAACGGCTAGAGGGCAAATTTTACAAAGCCTCTATGAACTCGCTGAAAAGCGGCATCAAACATCCGGGGCGTTCAAGGCTTTCACTCGGGAAGAAATCCAAGCATTGCGTCCGTTATCCGAACGAAGGTTCCAGAAAACACTAAACGAATTAAAACGATCCGGGAAAATTGATGTGACGGGAGATGGGTATGCATTAACAACATCCGGGAGAGAAACGGCGCATAACGTTACCCTCAACAATCGTTATATGCAAATGTATTCCATGCACGAAACACGCTTCGCCAATCTTCAAATGGAAAAAAGGAACTGGGATTTCCTATCCCTCCCTGAGAAAGAGCGTGAGCGACTGCACGTGTTATTGCAAGAGCATCATTTGGAACCCAAATTAATGCAGATGACCCAACAAGAAGGAGGGCGCCTTTAAATGAGTTATACATTTTGGATTCTTTTAACTGCCTCGCTTGTAGGCGTCACCTGTGGGATCATGGGCGTCTTGCTTATTTTGCGGAAGTTGGCGATGCTATCCGATGCCATTAGCCACACGGTATTACTGGGAATTATTTCTGCTTTTCTTATTACCCAATCGTTGGATGGGTGGACAATGTTCATCGGGGCAGCGATTGTCGGCTTGCTCACAACCGTGTTTGTGCAGATGCTCAATTCTGCAGGCGTACAATCCGATGCCTCGATCGGTATCGTATTTACATTTTTGTTTGCTATCGGGGTAATCCTCGTATCCATGTTTGCAGACAATGTTCACATTGACGTGGAACACACCATCATGGGGGAAATTGCATTTATTCCCTGGGAGACGGTCAACTGGTTCGGCATTGAAGGGATTCCCCAGGCGGTATGGATGCTAGGCATTGTTCTCGTCATCGACGTGATCCTGCTGGTTCTCTTTTATAAAGAATTCAAGGTAAGCACCTTTGACCCTGAACTGGCAGCTGCGATTGGGCTTCCCGTCGGCCTTCTGCACTATCTGCTCATGGGGATGACATCGCTCACGGCGGTAGCCGCTTTTGATGCGGTTGGCGCCATCCTCGTCGTTGCCATGTTAATCACACCGGGCGCAACCGCGTATTTGCTGACGGAACGTCTAAGTATGATGTTTGTTCTTAGCGCTGTTATCGGCGTGCTCGCTGCATTTTCAGGGTATTACATCGCTGCTTGGTTGGATGCTTCCATTGCCGGAATGATGGCGGCTATGGCAGGCTTGTTGTTTTTATTAGCGTTTACTTTCGCTCCGCAACATGGGATAATCGCCAAACGATTGATGCAAAAACGAATCAAACATGACGTATAATTGAAACCTGAATGACGAATTTCAGGTTTCTTTTCTCGCGAGTGGCAGTATATACACTGATATGAGCACAACTATCAAGGCATACCCTCTTTATTGTGTTTTTCAAGACCCTTAATAGAGAAGCGTGTAACCGCATTTTTCACCGAATCAATGCGGACTTTTTGACTGTTTAAAAGATATACTTTCTTCGTCGTATAAATCATTATAACTGATTATTATATTTTTTCATATTATTTTGCGCTTATGTCACTCGCTTTTTTGATCGAATTGTTCAGCGCTATTTACTCGATCATTAATTTGCTGTTATCATATTGTCACTTGTCTCTTTTCTGCCCACAGCATTTTCGCCACTAACAAGTCTCCGGTGAATAGTTCGATTTTGGGGTGAAGGCTAGAAGCTGAGATGCACGCGATATTTCATAGAGGGAGGGAAATAAAAATTGAAAAATTTTGTATTGTTATTTTTTGGCACATTATTATCGGCATTGAGTATAACGTTATTTGCAATGCCTAATGAAATTGCTGATGGGGGCCATGTTGGTATATCCTTGCTTTTGTACTTTTCTTTAGGTATTTCACCAGCACTCGTCGTATTTATATCATTTATCGTTATAACACTCATCAGCATTAAATATTTATCCCGCATTGTCGTTATCAAAACTGCCATTTCTACCGCGCTATTATCTCTTCTGACTTATTTGACAGAAGACCTTGGGCAACAACCAATCGGTGATCCATTAATTGGTGGTATTTTTTTTGGTCTTTTTATGGGGGTTGGTTTTGCACTCATATTACACGCAGGTGGTTCTTACGGTGGGTCATCGACTGTAGCTTTAATATTGAGGAAAAGATTTGGCTGGGATGTCGTGTTAGTCACTTTTATTTTAGATATTCTAGTCGTTACGTCAGGTATCTTCATTATCGGTGTACTAAATACGTTGTATACGGTCATTGCTTTGTTTGTTGCAAAAGTAGCAACGGATTATGTATTAAATGGGTTCGATGCTAAAAAAGCTTTCCAAATCATATCCGTCCATAATGAAGAAATTGCTAGGAGAGTAACGACAGATCTAGCATCCAGTGCCACGTACATTAATAGTTCTGGCGTATACACTAGTAAAGAGCAAAAAATATTATATATTATTGTAAAAAATCATAGGGTCATCCACTTGAGGAACATGATTAATGATATAGACAGTGAAGCTTTTGTCGTTGTTAGCAATGTAAAAGATGTTTCCGGAGGTACATTTTTTGCAGGAGATATGTTTCAAATAAATGAGGAAGAACAGGACGATCAATCGACCTAAGGCACGATTGCCACAATAAAGAATTTATTTATCACAAATGAAATCGTAAAGCTTTGAGTAATGCGAAAGTAAATGTCTTTTTCGGATTTATCAACTTGGAGACTTTTAACCGCCTCACTTGTAGGCATTACTTGCGTAATCATTGGCGCCCTCCTTTTGGGATGGCGCTTTTACTTAGGATTGCTGAACAACTTGCATATATCAGCTGAAGCCGGGATGCCGCTTCCATGGCTTCGCCTTTCCGCGGACGAACGGTCAAGCCTCCTCGCGCAAAACCGGTGCTGCGGGGTCTTGACGCGTCCGTTTTTCCGCTGGAGTCTCGCCATTGCAGCGTCACCCCTCCGTATATTTCCAAAAGTACAAGGTTTTCTTTTTTTTAGAACAGATTTCCTTGCATTTAGTTTTGACAACAACAACGGAAAATGCTTATGTGCCAATCTTTTTCCGTTATTCAGCAGTCCTTACTTATTTCTGAGAGGGTTACACCCTCAAGTAATCCCTCAAGAGTGAGATACGATACACTGAGAGGTACAACATCGCCCGAGTAATCCCTCAAGTGAAAGAATAACTACGCTGAGGGGAACAACTTCCTCCGAGTAATCCCTCTAGAATGAGAAACACTACGCTAAGTGGTACAACAATCTCCGAGTGGCCCCTCAAGACTAAGAAACGCTACACATGCTATGGACTAAACAAAAAAGCACCACCCATTTGGGCGTGCTCATACGAAGCCGGTTAAGATTCACTTTCCTCCGATCCCTCTCCTTGGGTCAGGGCGGAGTCACTGATGGCCTGCTGGTCCGGTCCGACATATTGGACGTCGGACTCCTCGGCAAAGTTCGTCCATTCCTGTACGAACAGAGAAGGGTCAGGCGCATTCTCATAGGAAGGGATCTTTAAAACCGGATATCCTTCGAAACCATTGAGGATCTGGGACGTCATGGCCATCGATTCTTCCAAGGTAGTTTCATCGCGGTGGGCGAGCGGCTCATAAATGACCAAGTCCGGCGCTTGATCGTTTATGACCGTCCATTCTTCAAATTCAACGAATTCCGCGGAATTACTGCTCTGAAAATCATCAATATTAAAGGTTTGAACGTGAAATTCATATTCATCCTGTGCTTCTTCAGGAAAATACTCTCCCCATTGAATATCTTCTTCTTCTTCACTATTTGACGTAAATACAGCCAAATGAATATCATCGCCAGGTTCATGTTGCTGTAACATTTCATTGGTACCATCTTGAAGTTCTTCCTCATCGCCAGCTGAAGGATCTCCCTCTTCTTCAGATGCTGTTTCACCCTGTTGAATGGTGGAGAACTGTTCAATATATTGTGCTTCTCCCACACTTAATGTTTCTTCATGTTGCAAACTATATAGGACGGTGACGGTAACAACAACAATCAAATATGGAGCTGTTCTTTTTAATAGATTCATCGTTCTCTCCTTCATTCTCCCGGATTTAGCGACGTTCATCAGGAATGTCTTCAACCGTTCCTTCTTCATAATCAACTTCGAGCATTTGGATCCCACCGAAGAAGACCGTGGTCACACGTTCTTCCGTATAATAACCCATATCCATTAATGCCTCTAATCTCTCGGCGTCTTCCCATTCATTTTCATAAAGGATTTGGTTCTCTTGGTGATCATAAACAAAGCGCGGAACGTTCATTGCTTCTTCCAAATCCCCATCCAAACGTTCATTGTTAATGAGTACTTGGCTCATGAGTTGTGGGATTCTGTTGCCGCCCGGGCTCCCCATGCCGGCAACGATGCCTTCCTCTTCATTGATGAAAATCGAAGGAGCGATAAAACTTCGCGCCCGTTTCCCACTGTCATAGTCATTGGGCGGCAAATCTTCCGGAGCGAAATTGCTCATCTGATCATTTAAGAAAAACCCTTGATCCGTCATTTGACCCGATCCGAAAAAATTGCTCAATGTATTCGTCGCCGAAACCATATGACCGTCCTCGTCTACAACGACGAAATGTGTCGTATTTCCATCATCATCTACTTCAGGTGCAGCAACTTGTTCCTCTTCTTCGGAACTGACCGGATCGGTATCCACTTCACTTGCCAACTCTTGTGTATATTCTTCACTCGTTAACATGTCTACATTCATATCCGTCGAAAAATTGGGGTCTCCAATATTTGAAAGCCTGTCAGAATAAGCTTGCTCGGTTATTTCAGCGAACAAATGCGCAAACGGTGCTCCATCGTCCGCCTGCTCGTTTAATTGTAACTGCTCAGCCATTTGCAGCATTTGAATAAAGGTGACCCCTGAAGTTGGCGGCCCTGAGGAATAGACGCGATTTCCGTTAAACGATCCGGAAGCTGGTTCGTCCTCCTCCACTTCGTAATTGGCCAAATCCTCTTCTGTTATGCTTGATCGGTCCCCGGCGACTTCAGACGCCAATTCCCCTGTATAAAAGTCCTCAAGTCCATGCTCTTGAAGATGGGTCAACGTTTCAGCCAGCCTTGGCTGCACAAGCTCTTGCCCTTCTTGGATAGCCATGCCGTCAGGATAAAATTCTTCTGCTGCCCCCGGGTCGATACGTCCATCCGGACTCTCCTCAATGCTTCCTGCGTATTCCAAGCGGTTTGCCAACATCGAATCGACTTCATAACCGTTCGCCGCATATTCTCTTGCAGGTTCAATCAAATCTTCCATAGGAAGAGAACCATGCTCCTCGTGGATGTGCGCCATTCCTTTCAAATATCCGGGAACGGCTGCTTCGCTTTCCCTGCCTTCTGCTGGCGACGTTTCCCGATAATCATAATAATCAGGGGCATCCTCGGGATTCTCAAGGACCAACATCGCTCCGCCGCCCCCAATACCTGAGCCATAAGGTTCGACAACGCCAAGGGCAAACGAGACGGCTATAGCCGCATCCACTGCATTTCCCCCTTCTTCAAGAACGTCCATGCCCACTTGCTGTGCCTCGTCATTGGAGGTACTCACCCCATAATCCCCGTCGAATTCGACAGTCTCTTGCACTTCATCCGTGTCAGTTTCATCATTGGGAGGCTCATTTACTGCCTCTTCCCCGTTATCGTCATTTTCACTCATTAAAAATGCGGTTATCAGCATAAGTATAACTAAAATCGACATAACTACGATCATGTTTCGTGACAAAACCCGACCTCCTTCACCAAAACCCTACTACATATCAATTATTCTAACACATGTCCATGGTCAACTTCGAATACTAAGCGTCCATCTGATTTTTCATAGACGGATTCATCTGTGACATCTTTTGTCAGCTGTTGAAAAATACGCTCACGATGATACGGTTCAGCGAATCCATCAATGGGTCTTGGCTGCGATTCATGAATCCGGAAAGGGACAAGTTCGATCTCAGCCATCCCATCTTCTCCCAATTCATATTGGGCCAAGACAGTATCTCTCGTCCGTGTCCATCCCTGGTCGAAAACAAAATTTCCAAGGGAGTAAAAAATGATGCCGTCATTATAAACATCGACGGATTGTAATACGTGAGGGTGATGTCCGACGACAATATCCGCGCCGGCATCCACATACGCTTTCATCAAATCTTCCTGCCGGTCCGTAACCGAACTTGTATATTCTACGCCGCTATGAAGATGAGCAATGACGAGATCCGCTTCTTCATTCACGTCGTCTATCAAGCTCAACGATTGGGCAGGGTCAGATTCGCCGACCCCTTCCCTCCCCGATGGAGACCATACATCGTTGAAGCCAACGGTAGCCACGGTTAAACCATCATATTCTTCGATGGATACCGCATCGTCCTCTTGTCCGAAATAAGCGCCGACCGTGTCTACATCCGAACCTTCAAAAGCCGTAAGTGTATCTTGCACGCCTTTGGAACCATAATCGCGAATATGATTATTGGCAAGGTTCACATTTGTAAATCCCGCTTCCGAAAGGATATTCACGGCTTCTTCCCCCGCCTCGAGATGAATTTCCTTATCTTCGGGCTCGTACACTTCGTCATCAAGCAAAATCGGGTTTTCAAAATTTCCGGTGACGTAATCGGATTCGTCAAAATAAGGCATGGCATGACGGAATAAAAATTCCGGTCCGTGATGGTTGATCACTTGTTCCACGTAACGTCCGGCCATTATGTCCCCTACAAACGAGGCGTTGAAAGCGGCATTTTCATCGTTGCCGACACCGGTTGACTCCACCTCCGGAGCAGGCCACATTTGGACGGCAAACAAGATAAGCAAGGAGACGGCAATCCCGATGATTGCATGAGGCAACGTCCGTTTTTTATGTTTTTTCGTGCTTGCAAGCATGTATTCCCGCAAATTGAAACCGCGGTTGTGTCTTGATCTCATCTTTCTTCCACACCTTAGATAAAATAAAGAATTGTAACGATGAAGAAGGTAATTCCGCTGATCACCAACGTACTTATCAATGTCGGCATAACCCCTTGTCGTTGAAACGAATTCGCGACCAACCCGGGCACGATGACCCCAAGCCCTCGAAATTCGACCGTCTCAAACGGAAATACCGGATAAAAATAATCAAAAATCATCTTCAACAAGATCCCTACCGTCATCATCGCCGCAAATTTTCGGCGCCCATACAAAACCGTTAAGCGTCCGACCACTTGCATCGTTATTATGTACGTTAAGAAACTGATGAGAAAAATCATGACCAAAAAGATTGGCTGGTCAAATACCAAAGCAATATATCCCGGCACAATGAGACCTGCCGGCATAACACCGGTTCGTTCCGTATAAATCAAGCTTAATATGGTTCCTATTACGAGTGCGATATATAATTCTGTTCCAAACAATGCTCACCCAACTCCCTGTTAAACAGTCGCCAAATCTTTATTTTTTTCCAATTCATGTATGAGAGGATCTGCCGAACCATGAAAGTTTCCGATGCCGAAAATCGTCGATCGATCCATTGATGAGACAATGAACTCATATATTTTGTCGGTTTCTTCGCCTTCCAGGTTACAAAGTTCATTCACATCTAAATTTCCTTGCTCATAAGCTTGTACAATCGGATTCGTACCTTCGCCAATTAACACGAGTTTATCGATCGCGATATAAGGAAGAAGTTGATCTGCAAATTGCTTTGTTCGTTCAGGACGATCTTCGCGACAATTCATGACGACAATGGGGTTATCGGTAGGATATCCAAGGTATCGCGCGTTTTCCCAAATATTCAGTGTCGATGTCGGTTCATTGGCTGAAAATCCATTTACAAAATAAGAGGTGTTTTTATGTTTATCTACGATTGGCATCACTCGCGTCACACCGGGAGCCGCTTTCGCTTTCAGCATTCCTCGGCTTGCCGTATTTTCGTCAATGCCGAGCGCTCTTGCCACGGCCAATGCCAGCGCAACATTCTCGGGGAAAATCATATACTCAAATTTTGCAAGAAAATGGTCGGGCACCGCTTTTGTATCCGCGACAAAAACTTTCGTATTTCGCGTGGCCGCTTCTTTTTCAAACTCCTCAAGAAACGGCGATGGCGATGTAATAAAGATCCCGTCATGGGGGATGGTGTTCTTATAAGCATCAACGACATGTTCAACTGTTGGCCCCAATACTTCCATATGATCTTCCACAATATTAACGACGACTCCGATATTCGCTTGCATCCAATCATCCTGAAAAATTCTTTGATACTCGGGATGAACGGCCATACACTCACTGACAAATGCTTCGGCACCAACATCGGCGGCTTCTTTCATCGCTACCTTTTGTTCACGAATGTTCGGTCCCTCTAACCGACGAACAATCGGTTTTTCCTCTTCTTGGTACCAATAAAACATTCGAGCCTGCGTGCCGGTCATTTTTCCGACCGTTTTAATGTCAGCTTCCATAAGTGCTCCAGCGACGAGGCGTGTGACCGTTGATTTGCCGCGAGTACCGTTAATATTAACGCGGATGGGGATTTTGTCCACGTTTTTATCATGTTGTTCCTTTTCCCGCATCCCTAACGCGAGTATAATAAGCAAGCTAATCGCAACAATAAGGGTAAACAACTTTCAACCCTTCTTTCTGACATTAGATAGATGATGGCGATCGATTTCGACAATGAATGACGCCATAAAAAGTATAAGCCAAATCTAGTGAAAATATCTACCGCCAAACATATCAATTTGGTTACAATCTTTAGTCATATCTTTTCCGTTATGTAATTGTCTTTACGTCCTTTGGCATTTTACCAGTTAGCATGCCCAACTTTTTCCTATCACAAAACAATGGGCACCAAAGTGAAGCTTCCACCAGAAGGCCTCCGGTGGAAGTTTCATTTTCCTTTTTACATATTTTGCAGTGCCGTTTCAACGGTGTCTTCTCCCGTGGTAAGGTCAAACGCCTTTCCAATCGTTCCTTTATCCTTTAAAGCCCCGATAATCGTATTCGCTACGTCTTCACGGGGGATTTCTGCCCGGTCAAGATCAACCCCCACCTTAATTTTTTCTTTGCCCGTATCGTTGGTGAGAAGTCCGGGGCGCAGGATTGTATAATCAAGGCCGCTGGAAGAGAGCCATTCATCGGCATGGTGTTTCGCCGCGCTGTAATATGGCGCTTTTTCCATCCATTTTTCACGGCGATGAACACCAATCGCGCTCACGATGATAAAACGCTTGATACCGGCTTGTTCAGCCGCTTCCATAGATTTCACCGCGCCATCGAAATCAACCATCATTGTTTTATCCGCACCGGTATGGGCGCCTGAGCCTGCGGTAAACACGACGGCATCCATTCCTTTTGCGGCGGCAGCCAGATCATCGAGCGGGCCCTCCACATCAGCCAGCACCGTATCCGCACCCATATCCTTAAAAGGTTGCAATTGCTCTTCTTTACGAACCATCGCTTTCGGTGTATAGCTGCTATCGTTTGCGAGCTTTTCTACGAGTTGCTTCCCTATTTTTCCATTTGCTCCAATGACTAATACATTCATATCGATCGACTCCTTTTCTTGATACCTAGATTAGCTGTACCCTGTTGGGCAATAAAACAAACATTCATAACGAAAGGCTCGATACATGTTTTGTATTCATTTGCAGACACTAAATAGAGATTTTCTGTGGAGAAAAGGGTGAGCCAATGAGCCAAAGAATAGGTGCCGTCTTTTATTGGTCAGCAGGCATTATTTTATTGCTTGTCATCGTTGGGTTTTTCGTGCCTGACTCTCTTGAAATGATTACCGCACAAACACAAGCATTTATTTCGTCTGTCTTTGGTTGGTATTACTTAATTATTGTTTCCCTTTTTGTGCTTGTCTGTCTCTTTTTTATTGTTAGCCCTTATGGAAAACTAAAATTGGGCAAGGACGAAGATAAACCGGAATTTAACATGCCTACCTGGTTTGCGCTTCTTTTCAGTGCCGGCATGGGGACGGGCCTTCTTTTCTGGGGCGCAGCCGAGCCGATTTCTCACTACGCCATTGACTCGCCCACGGCGGAGCCCGGAAGTGAAGAGGCCTTTCTTGAATCGATGCGATTTACATTCTTCCATTGGGGGCTCCACGCTTGGGGGATCTATGCCATTGTCGCCCTCTGTCTCGGGTACTTTAAGTTTCGAAAAGATGCATCCGGCACGATTAGTTCGGCACTCTCCCCTCTTATGGATGCGGACGGAGTGATTGGAAAAACGGTTAATGTCATTGGTGTGGTCGCCACCGTTACCGGGATCGCAACCACGCTCGGATTCGGTGCCGTGCAAATCAACGGCGGCATTACGTTTTTAACCGGCATTGGCGAGAGTTTTCTTTTTCAATTTGTCATTATCGTAGTGGTTACTGTATTATACCTTATCTCTGCCTTTACAGGTATTCAAAAAGGAATACGATATTTGAGCAACGTGAACATGATTCTGGCCGGTATATTGCTGTTATTTGTGATCATTGTCGGGCCGACACTTGATGCCATGAACATTTTCACGAATACACTGGGCCAATATATTCAGACATTGCCGGAAATGAGTTTGCGCATTACTCCGACAGACCCGGACGCGCGGGATTGGATTAACGATTGGACCATTTTTTACTGGGCCTGGTGGATGGCTTGGTCCCCTTATGTAGGCACGTTTGTCGCGCGGGTATCGAAGGGGCGTACGTTGCGGCAATTCATGATTGGGGTTCTTTTTGTGCCTTCGCTCATCGGTTTTATCTGGTTTTCTTTCCTCGGCGGCTCAGCGATCCTCTTTGAAAGCGAACAAGGCGCAAATCTTGCCTCGCTGGAAATTGAAGAAATGCTGTTTGGCCTGTTGAGCCAATTTCCTTTGGCGATCGCTACATCGATTTTAGCGCTCGTGCTCATCGCCATCTTCTTCATTACATCAGGGGATTCGGCCACCTTCGTTCTCGGGATGCAAACGACCAACGGGGCCACAAATCCCGCGAGAAGGATTAAGTTTATATGGGGAATTCTGCTTTCGGCGATCGCCACCATACTATTATATTCAGGAGGCCTGCAAGCAGTAGAAAACACGATGATCGTGGCTGCATTCCCTTTTTCCATCGTTATGTTGTTAATGGTATACGCCTTGATTAAAGCGGTGCGCCAAGAACGAAAAGAGCAAAAAAACAGGGCGAAATAAGTAGTTATGTCACAGGCTCGGCCAAACCACGAGAGCCCGATGTGATGAGACAAACAGGCGATTGGTTCCCTCCTTGAGAGATTTTTACGGGGGGGGGGTTTGTTCCTTTCGGCGTAACACCCCTTGCCCTTAAGGGATTACCTGAAGCTGGTTGTTCCTTTCAGAATAGTTATCCTTACTCTCGAGGGATTACTCGAGGACGGTTGTTCCTCTCAGAGTAGCGCCCCTTGCCCTTGAGGGATTACACATAGTTTTATCGTTCCTCCCGAACGACGCCCCAACACTTAAAAATGACTCGCACACCGACGTATGCGAGTCATTTGTCACTTATTCTACAACGATGCGTTTCATGCCGTCGCCGGCTTTCATGTCACGGGCAAGTGCGGCGTTTTCCGTTACTGTGCCAAAAACGGTATGAACGCCATCCAAATGAGGCTGCGGCTCGTGAACGATGAAAAATTGCGAGCTTCCGGTATCTTTTCCTGCGTGGGCCATCGATAACGATCCCATTTCGTGTTTATGCGGATTCCCCTCAGTCTCACATGCAATCGTGTAACCGGCGGAACCTGTCCCGTCCCCTTTCGGACAGCCTCCCTGTGAAACGAATCCGGGAATCACGCGATGAAACGTCAAGCCATTATAAAACCCTTCATTGGCAAGCTTTTCAAAATTCGCGACCGTATTCGGCGCTTCTTCCGGGTATAATTCAAAGGTGAGTTTTTCTCCGTTTTCAAGTTCGATGAATCCTGTTTTCTTCATTGCTAGCCCTCCTATTATTCTGTCTGTTCTGTCACCATCCATCATCTTAACGCAATTGTAACACGGACATCCAGCCCTTTGCCCTATCAGCAAATGATCCGAGCTTCTTTCGGCCGGTTATCGTGACCGAAAATAAGCATCACACGCTATTTCGGGCGCCATGAGACAGTGATGGTGACCGAAATTAGGATGCGCTCGCTTTTTCGGTCGTCATGAAACGCTCATGACGACCGGAATCTGTCGAACCAGCGATTTTCGGGTATCATGAAACGGTCATGGCGACCGAAATTGTGATGCGCTCGCTTTTTCAGGTTCCATGAAACGAGAACCCGACGTTTTGTGGCGCTAAATGAGAGAGAGTCCACCGGTTGTGACGCCAAAACCTAGCGAGACTGCTTCAATTCTCTTCCTCCATCACCGTTGCAAGTTCTGTCCATCGTTCCATTGTTTCTTCCAATTCTTTGGCCACTGCTTCCTGTTCTTTTAGCAATTCCTGAACACGGGCCGTATCGCTTCCCGCCTGTGCCATGTCTTTTTCCATTTCCGATTGTTTTTGCTCCAGTTGTTCGATGGTGTCTTCAATCGTTTTCCATTCTTGTTGATCTTTATACGAGACTTTTTTTCTCGGGCGACGTCTTGGTTCTTTTTGGGCCGGCTTTTTATCCGTTTTTGCTGCTTCTTTCTGGTCCAAGTATTCTTCAAAGCGTCCGTCAAACCGTTCCACACGACCGCTGCTTTCAAATATGAGCAAATAATCGGCGACCCGGTCAAGAAAATAACGATCGTGGGAAACGCTGACGACCGCGCCGGGAAATTGCGTCAAATAGTCTTCGAGCAAACGTAGCGTGGGAATATCGAGGTTATTTGTTGGTTCGTCCAAGAATAAAACATTCGGCTCTTCCATTAAAATACGTAACAAATACAGCCGGCGGCGTTCTCCCCCGGAAAGGCGGTTGATGTACGTCCACTGTTGGGAGCGTGGAAACAAAAAGCGTTCAAGCATTTGCTCTGCCGTGATCGTAACCCCATTTTTTGTCGTAATCACTTCCGCACCTTCTCGAATATATTCTAGGACACGCAATGAATGGTCAATATCTGCTTCACCCTGGGTAAAATAACCGATGCGAACGGTCTCGCCAATATCGACAACGCCGCTGTCGGGTTGCAAACGCCCGGCCAGAATATGCAAAAACGTACTTTTTCCCGTTCCATTTGCACCGGTAATCCCAATGCGATCTCCGCGATCAACACGTGCACTTATGTCATCGAGAATTTTTTTATCTCCGAAGTCTTTCGAAATATTAATCGCTTCAATGACTCTTTTGCCGAGCCTTTTCGAATCACTTACAAAATCCAGTACCCCTTCCTCTTGCTTGGACGTCTCGGCTTGTAAAGCTTCCACTCGGTCGACGCGTGCTTTTTGTTTCGTCCCCCGGGCCTTCGGCATTCGTTTTAACCAGGCCATCTCCCTTCGCAGCGTATTCTTGCGTTTTTCTTCCTCTTGTTCGGCCTGGGCTTCTCGTTCCGCTTTCTTTTCGAGATACGTTTCATAATTCCCCTCATAATAGTGAAGGTTCCCGTGTTCAAGCTCAAAAATCGCGTCGGTGACCCGATTTAAAAAATAACGGTCATGCGTGACGAGCAAAAGCGCTCCCCGGTAAGCCTTTAAAAAAGATTCCAGCCAAGCGATCGCAGACGCATCGAGATGGTTCGTCGGCTCGTCAAGAATGAGAAGATCCGCAGGTTGAATAAGCGCTTTTGCAAGCGCCACCCGTTTTTGCTGGCCACCGGAAAGTTCATCGACCTTCGCATAATAATCGTGCAAACCTAATTTCGTTAGGACGGTCTTTGCCGAGGTTTCCGCTTCCCAGGCATCGTGTGCTTCCATAGTTGCCTGCGCATCATATAATTGTTTTTCGGCTTTTTCATCGCCCGGATTTTCTTGGAAACGCCGGAGGGCTCGATCATAACGATGAAGAGCTTGCATAACCGGAGCTTCCCCTTCATAAACCGCATCGAGGATCGTTTGCTTCCCAACTAGCACCGGTTCTTGATCGACATAAGCAATTGAAAAAGCATTCGCGTGGCGTATTTCCCCTTTTTCAACCCCTTCTGCCCCGGTGAGGATGTGCAGCAACGTTGATTTCCCTGTACCATTTGCGCCGATGAATCCAATTCGTTGTTTCGGTTCGATAACAAACGATACATCATCCAATAACGTTTTATCTCCATAT